>JAKAUH010000498.1 GCA_021818605.1 Planctomycetota bacterium | reverse complement strand
TCATGGCGCCATTGTTGGCCGCGGCCTCGTTGGCCTGCTGCTCGAGGTTGTTCGGAGCCGTCAAGAGCGAGCTAGGGGAAACCGTATGGGTCCGGCCGATTCCGACCGGTGTCCCGCGCCCTCCCGTGCCGGCCGCGCCGACCTGCCCATACGCCGTCCCGGCCGCGGTCAGACTCGCGACCGCCAGGACGACACCGAATCCTAGATTGGTGCGCATGGATGTGCTCTCCTGTTGTGTTGACATCGTTTCCTTGCCTGTCCGGCCCCAGGGCCGGACGACTCTCGGCGCACCGCGGATTATCCTCCGCGCACCACGTTTTGCCTAGCACTCACTCGATCCACCGCCAAGGCCCGGGAATCTGGCAAACATGGGGGCTTCGGCGAAGAGATACAGGCTGTACCAAGAGTGGCCGAATGAATGATTATGTCGCAAACGGTGCGCCGACGTGCTGGATAAACCTCAACCTCCGCGGTTCAGGCGAGGATGTCGCGGATGACCTGACCGTGGACGTCAGTGAGCCGGAAATCGCGGCCGGCGTAACGATAGGTGAGTCGGGTGTGGTCGAAGCCGAGCAGATGCAGGATCGTGGCATGCAGGTCGTGCACGTGCATCGGTTTCTCGACGGCCTGGTAGCCGAACTCGTCGGTAGCGCCGTGGATATGACCGCCGCGAACGCCTCCGCCGGCCAGCCAGACGGTGAAACCCCAGTGGTTGTGGTCGCGTCCGCCGCCGGGCTTACCGTTGACCATCTCGACGGCCGGGGTACGGCCGAACTCACCGCCGCAAAGGACCAGCGTCTCATCGAACAGGCCCCGCTGCTTGAGGTCCGTCAGGAGCGCCGCGATCGCGCGATCGCACTGGCCGGCCAGTGCCCGGTGGTTGTCGGCGATGTGGTCGTGCGCGTCCCAGGGCTGCACGTCGCCGTGGTAGAGCTGGACGAAGCGCACGCCACGCTCGACCAGGCGCCGGGCGATCAGGAGCTGCTGCGCCTGGACTCCCGGTCCATACGCGTCGCGCACCGACTGCGGCTCCTGGCTGATGTCGAAAGCGTCGGTCGCCGCCATCTGCATCCGATAGGCCAACTCGAAGCTGGCGATCCGGGCCTCGAGCGCATCGTCCTCGGCCCGGGTCGACTGGTGCATCTGGTTCAGCTCGTGCAGCAGGTCAAGCTGCCGGCGCTGGTCGCCGCGGGTGACCGCCGTGTTGCGGATGTTCTCGATCAGGTCCTCGACGCGCGTCTTGCGGGTGTCGATATAGGTACCCTGGTAAACACCCGGCAGGAAGGCCGACTTCCAGTTGGAGACGTCGGCGACCGGCAGCCCCGGACACATCGCGATGAAGCCGGGGAGGTTGGCGTTCTCGGTGCCCAGGCCGTAGGTGATCCAGGACCCCATACTCGGCCGCGACAGCCGCTCGTCGCCACAATTCATCAGCCGCATCGACTGTTCGTGATTCGGCGTATTGGCATGCATCGACCGGATCACGCAGATGTCGTCGATATGCTGCGCCGTCCGAGCGAAGATCTCGCTGACCTCGATGCCGCTCTCGCCGTACTTGCGGAACCGGAACGGCGAGGCGAATGCGGCTCCCGTCTTGCGCTCGGTTGACAGGTTCCCCTGCGGCAATGTCTTGCCCTCGTAGCGCTTCAGGAGCGGCTTGGGGTCGAACGTGTCGACCTGCGATGGGCCGCCATTCAGGTAGATGTGGATCAGGTGCTTCGCCCTGGCGGGGAAGTGTGGCGCTCGGGGCGCCAGCGGGTTCTCGACCGACGAGCGGCCGACGCCGGCGCGGTCGGCGGCCATCGAGGTCGAGCCGAGATAGCCGGAATCGCCCAGCAGACCGAAGAGGCCGAGCATCCCCAGCCCTGTCCCGACCTGGCCCAGCGCCTGGCGCCGGGTCATCATTTGCGCGGTTGGATCGACCATGACTGCCTCGCCTCGTCAATCGACGAACAGGAACTCGTTGGTCATGAGCAGCACCTGGGCGAGCTGCTCCCAGCGCGTGAGCCGCGAGCGGCCGGCCGGGTTTGAGGACCGATCGGGCGCGCCAGTAAACCGCGACGCCGCGGCGACCTCGGCCCCGGTCGCCGGTCGTCCGAGGACCGCACGATACAGCGCGTCGACCCGCTCTTCCGTCGTCGACGCCCGCGCCACCTCATCTCGCGCGGCCAGTGCCCGGGCCTGCTCGATGACGAAGGGGGCGTTCATGCTGAAGAGCGCCTGCTGCGGCACGGTGGTTTGCGGCCGGCGCTCGGCCGACTGGTCCGGGCTGGCGAAGTCGAACGCGCGGAACATCGCCGGCAGGCTCTGGCGGTCGACCTGGCCGTAGACCGTCCTTCGCGGGTTGGCCGGGTCGCCGGCCACGTTCACCGGGCGACCGCCCATCCGGCCGTCGAGCCGGCCCGACACGTACAGGAGAGTATCGCGCATCGCCTCGAGGTCCAGCCGTCGCCGCGCGACATGCCACAGCAGCCGGTTCTCCGGGTCGACCTTGCGGCACTCGGGCCGGTCGCGGCTCGCCTGCTGATACGCGCTCGACAGCACGATCTGCCGGTGGAGCGCCTTGAGCGACCACCCCTCGGACCGGAGCCGGTCGGCCAGGTAGTCGAGTAGCTCGGGATGACTCGGCGGCGTGCTCCGCGTGCCGAAGTCGCTCGGCGTGCCGACCAGCGGCTCGCCGAAGTGGTGCATCCAGACGCGGTTGACGATCACCCGCGCGGTAAGCGGATTATCCGGCGCGGTGATGGCATGCGCGAGATCGCTCCGGCCGCTGCCGTGCGCGAAGGGCTTCCGACCTGGACCGGCCAGCACCCGCAGGAACTGCCGCGGCACATGCCGGCCCGGCTGCGAGGGGTTGCCGCGCACGAAGATTCGCGGCTCGTAGGGCTCATCGGCGTCGTTCACGACCATCGCGCGCGGCCACGGATCGGCCGCCTTCACGATCATCCGGTCGAGCTGGACGAGCTTGCCGCCATAGGCATCCTTCTCGCCTCGCGACATGTAGTAATAGGTATGACTCTCGGGGAAGTACGCCGGGCTCTCGCGGTCCGCCAGGATCGAACGCAACTGCCGGCGAACCTGGTCCTCGTGCGCCGTGGAGGTCGCCGGCGCGGCCCTGCGGGCCTCGTCGTCCACCCGGCGGATCAGCTCGCCGTAGACCCGGGCGACGTCCGCGCGTGACTTCAGCCCGTCGCTCCGGAGTGCCTCGGCCACCAGCGGGTTGAACTGCCCCGGCGCCGTGCCTGCCGGGTGAGTCGCCCGCCAGCGATTGACGACGGCTCGGGCCCTGGCCGGATAGTCGGCGTCGGCCAGGGCCATCAGGTCGTGCCAGGGGCCGAACACGGGGTCATCCGGCCGCGATCGCTCGCGGACGAACCGCCTCCAGCGCGCGACCATCTGCGGGCGCAGGTCCTCGGGGGCCAGCGAGAAGAAGAAGATGGCCGTCTCGAGCGGGTCTGGTGCCGTGGTCGCGACCCGCACCAGGTAGTCGGGTGTCCGCTGTCGTGCGGTGGTCGAGAGCAGGCGGTACTGGCTGTCGAGGAACCCGCGGATCTCCTGGCGCCTGGCCTCGGCCTTCTTCTCGAACTCGCTCGGCCTGCGCCGGGCAGCCTCGGGGTCGATCAGCGGCAGCTCGAGCGGCACCTCGGTGCTGGCGAACACGCCGTAGAGCGAGTAGTAATCGGCGGTGGGGATCGCGTCGTACTTGTGGTCATGGCATCGCGCACAGGCCACGGTCAATCCCAGGAAGCCTCGACTCACGACGTCGATCCGGTCGTCGATCTGGTCGTGGATGTTGTTGTCGAACCCCTTGCCCAGGGTGAGCAGCCCCATCGCCGCCAGCCGCCACGGCTGGTTCCGGGGCGCGAGGACATCGGCCGCGAGCTGGTCCTCGACGAAATGGTCGAAGCCCAGGTCCGCGTTGAACGCCCGGATGACGTAGTCGCGATAGGTGTACGAGTACGGCCGCACCCGGTCGTCGCCGAACATCAGCACGCCGTCCTTGGTGTCGGCGTAGCGTGCCACGTCCATCCAGTGCCGAGCCCAGCGCTCGCCGTACCGTGGCGAGGCCAGTAGCCGATCGACCACGCGCTCGTAGGCGTCGGGAGCCGGATCCTTCGCGAACGCCTCGATCTCGGTCGAGGTCGGCGGCAGCCCGACCAGGTCGAAAAACACCCGGCGAAGCAGCGTGCGGCGGTCGGCGGTCGGCGAGGGCGCCAGTCCGGCCGCCTCCAGCCGCGCCAGGATGAACCGATCCACGGCCGTGCTCGCCCACTCGGGATGCTTCACCACGGGGATCGCCGGCCGTCGGATCGGCTGATAGGCCCAGTGCGAGCGCGCCGCCTCGAAGTCGGTCCCCGGATGCTTCTTCCGGGCCGTCGCCTTTCCGGCCGACGCCTCGGCGCCGTGCGGCATCGCGGCCCCGGCGCGGATCCAGCCCTCCAGCGCGGCGATCGTCGCGTCGGGCAGCTTCCCCTTCGGCGGCATCTTCATCTGCTCGTCGCCGTAGCGCACGGCCTGGACGAGCAGGCTGGCGTCGACATCCCCCGGCACGACCGCCGGCCCGCTGTCGCCGCCCTTCTTCATGCCGTCGAGACTGTCGAGCCGCAGCCCTCCCTTGACCGACTTCGCGCCAGCCGAGTGGCACCTGTAGCAATGCGCGACGAGCACCGGTCGAACCTTCGACTCGAAGAGGTCGACGTCCTCCGCGCGCTTGCCCGCCTCACCGGCCCGCGCAACCGCTCCGGCGAGCACGACCGCCAGGATCGCGCCAAAGCGTAGACGCGCGCTGACGCCCCGGACGGACCAGGTCCCCGGCCATCGTCTCGGATCGCGTTCTGGAGCCGTCGGAACCTGCATGCGATCACCCTCGGGGATTTGTCAAACAAGTCTCCAGCTATTCCCGCAGATCGGCCCCGGACGTGTCAAGCACCCAGCCCGACCCCGGTTGGCTTTCGTTCGCGCGCCTTTCATGCCCGCTGGAACTCGTCCGCCGAATGACGTGGATGCACGCAGATCGGAGTTGGCTTCGTTCGCGCGCTTCCCGCCCCCGCCCGGGACCGCTCTGGACCTCACGATCCGCCAATTATGAAGAAAGCATGAAGATTGGGTTCGTTCGCGCGCTTTCGCCGCTCCGACGACGCCCGCCGGCTGCCGTTTTGGCAGAATTGGGTTCGTTTTCGCCTTTTCTACTCGCGGCAGCAATGCCGTTTTGGCAGAATTGGGTTCGTTTTGATTCCTGCATGCCTTTCGGCGCCGAAAACCAGCGCCGAGGTTCGGCGCCGATCGCGCGAGTTCGGCGCCGAAGCAGGCGCCGAGACAACATCTTGCGTCCATGGGTCCTGGCATTATTCCGTTCGTGACTGACTGCATAATGGCTGTGCCTTCAGATTCGATCGGATTGCCTGGTTTCGTGTCGATTGTCGTTTTGCTGGAAGGTGAGGTAGGATCTGGCGGCTCTTCGCGGACGATCGTGCGAGTGCCTCCATATATAGCCCTGCGACTGGATTCGCGATCCCTCCCTTACCTGCTTCGCGGACGATCGTGCGAGTGCCTCCATATATAGGATGTACCAGGTTTGCAAATTCTGTACACGGTCCTCAGCCAAAGTGGGCCAAAAACCATTGTAAAGCCTTTCAAGGCAATTGTTAAGGAACATCTGCATTTTTTCAAGATTCTCCGCAGTCGTCATATTTTACCCAGACAGCAGGAACCAACCAGTCGCCGCAACCCGCAGAATGGTCTTCCTGGACGAACGACTGGACAAGTGGGGAGTGGCCGGGACGACGACCGCCTGTGGACGGGGACGGCGCGAGAGCGACACGGCTCCGACCTTCGGTGAGACTCATCCGGACCGGTTGCCGGGTCTCGGGCCACGTCGAGGGACGCCCCACCATCCATGGTCGTGATAGGTCGCCAGCAGGCGGAAGTTCTGACAATCCTGCCTGGGGTGGGAACGTCGGGACC
>JAKAUH010000967.1 GCA_021818605.1 Planctomycetota bacterium | reverse complement strand
ATCCAACCACAGCATGCGGGGAGAGCCGTCTCATTTGGAAGGGGCAAGGGGCGCGGAGGACCACTCGGGAACCGTTCGATTTCTGGGAAAGTGCAGTCTGTAGAAAACCGGCCTCGGATTCGGCCCGGTTGATCGGTCGGGCTCCGCAGGCCGTGCAAAACAAGGGATCCAGCCGATCATGCATCACTCAACGCGAGTGGGCCGACCAGGATTTCTACAGAGCAGGGCTCTGTCCTTTTTGGGGGGCTCTTTGGGGGCTCATGGAGCTGGCCATCCGCCGGGGACTCCCGCTGGCCTGCAACGACGGCAAACTGAAAACGGCGGCCCTCACCGCCGACGTCTCGCTATTCGCTCCACCATCATCCTGATGTCCACACGAGCCCGCGCCACGGAGATTGGGGCAGGGAAAGGGAGACCTTAGCAAGGCTGTACTCGTTGCTACCGTCTCGAGAAGTCTCGAATGATGCCGGGCCGGTTGCCGAGATCCCGTTGAGCCCGCGGGCGGCCGAGCGTAGAATAACAACCGGCCGGCGGGGCGAATCCCGCCGCGAGAACTCTGGCTTGAGGGGCCCTCCTCGGCAAATGATCCAGCGGCGTTACGTCTTCCCGGGCGTCCTCGAGATGAACTACCAGTCGGGCCGCCGCATGGGGGTGAACATCTACCTCATCGACGGCGGGTCCGAGTACGCCCTCATCGACGTCGGTTTCCTCGACGAACTGCCGGACGTGCTCGAGCTGATCCGCCAGATGGATTTCAGCCTCTCGGCGTGCAAGCTCATCATCGCCACTCACGCCGACGTGGACCACACGCAGGGACTTACCCGCGCCCGCGAGGTCCTCCGCTGCGAGGTCGTCGCCCATCCCAAAAGCGTTCCGGCCATCGAGGAAGGTGACGAGATTCTCACTTACGCCCGCATTGACGCCCAGGGCATCCGCATCCCCATTCCCCGCTGCAAGGTCGATCGTACCATCGACGAGGGCGACCGCATCCAGATCGGCGACCGCCAGCTCGAGGTCTGGAGCACCCCCGGCCACACCGCCGGCCAGCTCGCGATGCGGATGGGAAACCTGCTCTTCTCCGGCGATAACATCTTCCGCGACGGGTGCGTCGGCGTGATCGACGCCCACCACGGCTCCAGCCTGGTCGATTACATCACCAGCCTCGAGCGCATCCGCGACTCGGATGTCGAGTATCTCCTTCCCTCCCACGGGCCCATCTTCCGGAAGGAGAATCGGCTGCTCGACTCAACTATTTCGCGGCTCCGTGCGTACTCTCACATGTCGGACTTCGGAACCTGCGCCGTCGACTGGCCGCTCATGGATGAATGGGAGGAAGATCTAGCCAGCGGGGAGTTCAGATTCTAGAATAGATGTGGGGTCGAGGCTGACTCGGGCAAGGGATGGCCGGCAGAGAAAGGGACCGGTATGGTCGGCGGGATGGCGGTTCCATGGCCCCGCGGTCGGAACTGGGGTCGATGCCTTCTGGGGATGTCATTAAAATCCATGACCGCTGATCGGGCATCGACATTTTACAACGAGGCAAGGATGCGTCGTAGCGTTCGATTCCTGGTGATCGCACTGGCGTGGGCCGTGATGGTGGCAGCGGGCGCGGCGTGTGGGATCGCCGGTGAGCCGCCCGCGGCCGAGGAAAGAGGGCCTGGGGCCGACAGGTCGGACTTTCGCGGGACGGTGATGCCGTTCCTGGCCAGGCATTGCGCGAGCTGTCACGGGCCCGGTAAGCCGCAGGGGGGCCTGAACCTCGAGTCACTCCGCGATGAGGGCTCGCTGCGGTCGCGCCGACGGTCCTGGCAAAAAATCCGGGAGTACATCGAGGGCGGGATCATGCCGCCCGAGGAGAGCCCGCAGCCGGAGCGCGCCGCGGTCGATCGCGTGGCGGGCGCGATCAAGCTGGCTCTTGAGCGCGAGGACTGCGGCAAGGCGAGCCAGCCGGGCCGGGTCACGATGCGACGGCTCAACCGGGCCGAGTACAACAACACAATCCGCGACCTGTTCGGCGTGGACTTCCACGCGGCGGACGATTTCCCGGGCGATGACGTCGGTTACGGTTTCGACAACATGGGGGACGTGCTGGGAATGCCGCCGCTCCTGATGGAGCGGTATATGAACGCGGCGGAGTCGATCGCGACGCGCGCCATCCAGGTCGGCCCCTTCAGCCCTGGGCAGGAGCGGTCGGAGTCGCACCGTCGGATTCTGTTCCGTGAACCGACCTCGGCGGGTGAGTATCCCGACGCTGCCCGGGCGATCCTCGAACCGTTCGTCAGCCGGGCCTACCGCCGGCCGGTCACGCGGGCCGAGCTCGATCGACTGGTGAGCCTCGTCGAGATGGCAATCGCCGATGGCGAGCGGTTCGAGGAAGGAATCCAACTGGCCGTGCGGGTCATCCTCGTCTCGCCCAACTTTCTCTACCGCCTCGAGCTGGACAATCGGCCCCGGGGCATTCCGCCCCGCGGGTCCAGGCGCCCGGGCGCCGAGCCGATTGGCGAGTACGAGCTGGCGTCGCGGCTGTCGTATTTCCTCTGGAGCACAATGCCCGACGAGCGACTCTTTCACCTGGCCGGCGACGGCAAGCTGCGGACCCCGGCCGTGCTGGCCGACGAGGTCCGCCGGATGGTGCTGGATCCCCGCGCCCGGGCCCTCGTCGACAACTTCGCCATGCAGTGGCTCCAGATCCGCAACCTCAGGACGATCAGCCCGGACCGCGAGCGCTACCCCAGCTTCGACGAGCCGCTTCGTCAGGCGATGTTCCGCGAGACCGAGCTGTTCTTCGCCGAAATCCTGCGCGAGGATCGGAGCATCCTTGACCTGCTTGACACGGATTTCACCTATCTGAACGAGCGGCTGGCGAGGCACTACGGGATTCCCGGAGTGAAGGGCGACGAGTTCCGCCGCGTCCGGCTGACGAATTCCGTGCGCGGCGGTCTGTTGACGCAGGCGAGCGTCTTGACGGTGACCTCCAACCCCAATCGGACGTCGCCGGTGAAGCGGGGGCGCTGGGTGCTCGAGCAGCTTCTGGGCGCACCGCCACCGCCGCCTCCGCCGGACGTGACGCCGCTCAAGGAGGACCGAGGCGTGCTGATGGCGGCCACGATGCGAAAGCGGATGGAGCTGCACCGGGCGCAGGCGAGCTGCGCGGTCTGCCACAATCGCCTCGATCCCCTGGGCTTCGGGCTCGAGAACTTCGACGGCCTGGGCGCCTGGCGCGACAGGGACGGCGGTCAGCCGGTTGACGCCTCGGGGACCTTGCCCTCGGGGCAGTCGTTCCGCGGGCCGGCCGAGCTGAAGGCGATCATCAAGGCGAGGCCGCGGGAGTTTGGCCGGTGCATGACTGAGAAAATGCTCACCTATGCCCTGGGCCGGGGACTGGACGAGCCCGACCGCTGCGCGGTCGACCGGATCGTCAAGGATCTCGAGGCCAACGAATACCGCTTCTCGGTCCTGCTCCGCGGGATCGTCACCAGTGACCCGTTCCTGAAGCGTTCTTATGGACCCTGACAGGATGGGGACTGGCTTCGTATCTTCGATCGACCCGTCTCCATCCTGTCAGGGCTTCTTATGGATCGGTCCGCTGATCCTGGAGGTTTCCGTGTTGAATCGTTCCGTCCGGCTCTCGCGTCGGACCGTCCTGCGCGGGGCGGGCGCCGCGCTGGCTCTGCCGTGGCTCGAGGCCATGGGCGCAGGGGCGCTTCAGGCGGGCGAAGGGACGAAGAGTGCCATTCCACGGCGGATGGCGTTCCTCTACGTCCCCAACGGGGTCCACATGCCCGACTGGAGCCCGGAGCATACCGGACCTGACTTCCGCCTCCCCGCGACGCTCCAGCCTCTCGAGCCGTTCCGCAAGGATCTACTGGTCCTGAGCGGCCTGGCGCAAAACAACGCATCGCCGATGGGGGACGAGGGAGGCGATCACGCGCGGTCGCTCGCCTGCTTCCTGACCGGGAGCCACCCGCTCAAGACCGACGGCGCCAATATCCGTGCCGGGGTCTCGATCGACCAGGTCGCGGCGTTCCAGATGGGCCACCAGACACGGCTCTCGTCGCTCGAGCTGGGCATCGACCCGTCCGCCCAGGCGGGAAGCTGCGACTCGGGCTATAGCTGCGCTTACTCGTCGAACATCTCGTGGCGAGCGGATAACCTGCCGATGCCCAAGGAGATCGACCCCCGGCTGGTCTTTGACCGGCTTTTCGGCTCCCGGACCGACAAGCTGTCCCCGGCCGAGCGGGCGAAGCGCAAGCGGCGGGAGAAGAGCGTGCTGGACTTCGTCCGCGAGGACGCGAGGCAACTCCACGCAAGTCTCGGCGTCACCGACCGGCGCAAGCTTGACGAGTACATGGGCGCGGTCCGCGAGATCGAGCAGCGGATTACCCGGTTCGAGGCGAGCGACGACGGCGAGCGCCCGGCTCCGGCCACCCGCGCCGCGCGTCCCGGCGGCATCCCGGACGATCTGCGCGAGCACATTCGCTTGATGCTCGACCTGCTGGCACTGGCCTTCCAGGCCGATGCGACCCGGATCGCCACGTTCATGTTCGCCAACGAGGCAAGCAACCGCGCCTATCCGTTCCTGAACGTGCCCGACGGCCACCACGACCTGTCGCACCACGGCCGCGACCCGAAAAAGTTCGAGAAGATCCGGGCGATCAACCGCTTCCATGTCGAGCAGCTCGCCTACCTGCTGGGCAAGCTCCGGTCGATGAGGGAAGGGGACGGCACGCTGCTCGACCAGGTGATGGTCGTCTACGGCAGCGGGATCAGCGACGGCGATCGCCACAACCACGACGACCTGCCGATCCTCCTCGCCGGCCGTGGCGGCGGGACGATCCGGACCGGCCGACATATCAAATACAACGCTCTGCCACTCAATAATCTGTACCTATCAATGCTCGACCGGATGGGCGTGAAGGTTAGCCGCCACGGTGATAGCACCGGCCGGCTGGCGATGCTCGACGGGTGAGGCCGGACCGGGAAAAGGGGACATAACTGGGATGATGACAACCTGTTCCGGCGTGATGCGATCGAGCGGATTGTCCTGGCCCTTGACCAGCCCGGTCGTCCGGACATCTTGCCTGTCCCGATCCGCCACGAGAGTGAGATACTGCCCAGGCGCGGGGTCGTCGTGGAGCAGCCCCGTGGGGCGATATCGACAGAGGTACGATGGTCGTGCGGCCTGAGATGGGCCGGGAGAGCATCGAGCACATGCTCGGCGATTTCGGCGACCTCGAGCCGAGATGCTTCTACACACAGGACTCCCGGTCGCTCCTCTACATCCGGGACCAGCGAAAGCCGTCGAGCATGATCGACTCCGGCCGAACGGCCATTTCAACGAGCCGGACCCTGTGATGGGCACCAGCGGTCTGCCCGGAAGCAACCATCTTCCCTGACTATTGCCGCACCCGAGCCTGACTGAAAGGCAGGTGACGGGGACGCCTTGCGTTCATGAGCCGCTCGCGTCCAGCTCGCCGAGCGCGATCATCCGATCGAGGTCGCGCCTGAGATGCGCAAACGCCCGGGAACGGTGGCTGAGCTGGTGCTTCACCAGCGGGCTCAGCTCGCCGAAGGTGCGGTGGTATTCGGGGATCAGGAACAGCGGGTCGTAGCCGAATCCGCCGGGACCGCGCGGCTCGCGGGTCAGGCGGCCGCGGCAGGTGCCCGATGCCTCGAGGCGGATCGCGCCCGACGGATCAGCGAGGGCCAGGGCGCAGTGAAACGCGGCGCCCCGGCGGGAGTCGTCGACCGCCGCGATCGCCTCGAGCACCTTGCGATTGTTCGCCTCGTCGTCGCTCGGCTCGCCGGCGTAGCGGGCCGAGAGGACGCCGGGCGCGCCGTTGAGTGCGTCAACCGCCAGGCCCGAGTCATCGGCGAGGACCCACTGGCCCAGCGCGCGGGCGACCTCGGCGGCCTTCTTGCGGGCGTTGCCGGCGAAGGTGTCGGCGTCCTCGACGACCTCGGAAGCCTCGGGAAAC
>JAKAUH010000398.1 GCA_021818605.1 Planctomycetota bacterium | reverse complement strand
TCCCTCCCTTGATCGCTGCCAGCGAACTCTCTCATCTCGGGCCCGCCGCGCAGGGCGTCGGGGCGAGCCGCGTCCGGGCATGCCGGGTCGTGGGCCTGGCGCCATCCCGCCCCGCTGGTGATGAGCGCGGGGCGGACGGTCGGGTCGAGGAGGTGCGCAATGCCAGAAAGTCCCAATGGCGGCCGTACCGGCGGCCGTACCGTTCAGGCCGTCTCGACCGGGCCGCGTGAGCATTGTTCGAGAGACTAACCTGCATATGCGATGCCATCGGCTAGTCGTTTATGCAAATATCCGAGAATGCCTATGGTTTTGAGCGGCTTCGCGGCCCGGTGCAGCCTTCCGTGGTCGTCGTCTGGAGGGCGTCGCGGATCGGTGGGTCATGAAGCCAGCGGCGGAAACCCGCCGGTCCGGCCGGGTCCGATGCAAGGACGTCGCATCGGGCCGCCCTGGCGTGCCCTTTCAGGGCTTCGGATGGGTTTGGGCCTCGGCGTCCAGGGCGTTGCCTGGGCGGATCGGATCTGACCTGATCTGACCTGATCTGACCTGATCTGATCTGATCTGATCTGTCCGGCCCGTTCAGCGCCAATTCCTCGGCCCGGTTTCGGCGCGACAGACTCTTTCGTTGACCTTTTCTCGACACTTCTCGCGGAACACCACCTGGATCGAGTCCGGCGTTTCCGCATCGATCCTTGCCCCGAAGGCCAGCCCTGGGCCAGGCGCCAGGGGTCGGTCGCCCGATCCCAGGGCCAGGCCCGGAAAGGACGGCCCAGAGACCACCGCGGGCGACCCCTTGCTGCTGATCTGTTCGGCACCTTCGGGGCGATTCGTGGTGGAGTCCAGCGAGCCGTCTCCATTTATCCGTAACGCGTTCTCAGAGGATGTGAAAGAATCGTCGAAAAGGGGCAGAGAGCGGAGAGCGAAGCAGAATAACCGCACACAGATTCTTCACTTGCGGTCATTCGCTCTCTTCTATCTGTTCTTCGGAATCGATTTCTTCACGAGCTCTCAGTTGGCCTTCGGGTTGAGTCTCGCTGAACCCGGCAGCGGCGGCAGTGCGGCGGTACTCTGCGGCGTGGCGGCCGGCGCGAGCTTGCCGGCGGCCCTGCGGACGGCCTCGGAGGCGTCCGAGCGGGCCATCTCGGTCAGGCGGCGGCTCACGGCCCTGGACTTCATCTTGCCCATCGCCTCGACGGCGCCGATCCGCACCATTTCCTCGGGGTCGTGCGAAAGCTGGATCAACCAGAGCGACGGGTCAATGTCGTTCCGGTCCTTGAGCAGCGGGATGACCCTCAGACGCTCCTGAGGGTTCGGGCTGAAAATCAAGGCGCCCAGGCCGATCTGCTCGTCGCTGAGCCCGCGCGACGTGAGGACCTTGGTCGCGGCCTTGCGGACCGCCGACTCGATGTCGTGCAGCCGGTTGAGCAGCAGATCGTCGGTCAACAGCGTGTTACGTTTCGCAAACGCGAGAATCGTCTGCTTGCGGACCTCGACGCTGGAATTGTCGAGATACGCCATGGCCGGCGCGGCGGCGGCGTCGATCGGCAGGGCGCCCAGACAACGGACGGCCGCGACCAGCGTGCTCGTGTCCCGATGGCCGAGGCAGCGCACCGCCGGCTGGTAGAGCTGTTCCTTCCAGCGGACGAGCGAATCCTCCTCGACCGGGGCCATCGACCGCCCGGGGAGCCAGACCCACAGTTTGCCGACCTGTTCAAGCGTCTCGACGCGGAGCGCCGGCTCGGCGTCGGTCATGCCAGCGGTGAGCAGGTCATGAAGCTTCGGCAGCGCTTCGGCCCACCGCGGCGGGGCCGGCTCGATGGAAAAGCGGTCGAGGATCCGGCAGGCGAGGCCCACCGCGATCGCGCGGGCCGCCGGCTTGTAGCCCAGGAACCCGCTTCGCAGCCCCTCGAGGATGTGCAGCCACGCCCCGACCTCCTCATCCGGACAGGCCGTGCGGCTGGCGTCGCTCGTCTGGGGAACCCGGCGCTCGAGAGCGATCAGGGCCCGCGGGTCGCTCGCCTGCGCCGCCGCGGCCAGTTCCTCCAGCGTGCTGTTCTCGTCCACCGGGGCGCCGGCGAGCCCGGCGCGATTCTCCCGGGCGCCCGGGAACCCGTGCCTGAAACCCACGACGACCGCCGCCAACGCGGCACAAGCCACGATGCCCGCGATCCACCGGCCCGCGCGACGCCGCTCCGGCATGGCTGCCTCCCTGCAAGACATTCGGATTCCACCCGCACCCATCGGCGCCGATTCGATCCGGGCCCGCACCGCCGGCGCGATCCTCGCGCCCTGCGGACCCCCGGCGCCCCGGTATGCTCCTCGGCGCGACATCTTAGTCGCTCGCCGGAACCGGACAAGATCAGCTTTGCAACGACCGCCTTCACGAGCCCGGAAAACGACCCGGCGAGGCGCGACAGCCCGTCGGGACATTGTTCGGCCAGTCCGATCACGGCCCGCCGCCACCCGCCCGATCGCACGCGGGCCGTCGCGGGCCGGACTGAATCGGACAGCACCGACGGACAGGGCCCGACGTCGGGCCCGGCCAGCCGCCGCCATGGCGGCCAGAACGGCCGTCGGCGACCCGGCGTCCAGTCGGAAGTCGTCGGCGGGAGCGGCGGGCCGAATCGGAAAAACGAAAGGCAGCCCTGAATCCAGCCTCCCGATTGACGCGGTCCTGCCGTCAATACGATAGCAAACTCTCACCGGCCATTGGTTAGACCTCGCCTAACCATCATTGTCTATCCAATCAAGTTGCTGCAGATCGTTGCGAACATGGGCTGCGTCCTCTAAACTTGTGGCACCGTGCATCCAACGAGTTCGCGATGAGGGCCCACGCGACGTACACTTTGGTAAGCCGGCCCTGGCTCGCGGCAGCCTGAAGGCCGCCGAAACTCGGCGTCGTCCGCTGAGGTCTTTGGCGGCAATCCCTTGAAGGGAAACAACCGTGAGGAACCCATTCTCGCCAGAGACACGGGGGCCGGTCGATTGCCTTGCGCCACTGCCTCGGATGCGCTAACCCTTAAGCGGCTCGAAATCACGCGGTTCAGGTCCACGATGCAGTCAATTGACATCCCCAGATCCGGCCAGATGGTCCGCGTCCGGCAGCGGCAGTACTTCGTCGAGGACGTCGTGCCGCCGAAGGCCGGGGACGACTCGACCCTGGTCCGCATGTCGTGCCTCGATGACGATGCCCAGGGCCAGCCGCTCGAGGTCCTCTGGGAGAAGGAAGTCGACCCCGAAATCATCACGGCCGAGGCCTGGCAGGACATCGCGGCCAGGGGATTCGACCCGCCGAAGGTCTTCTCCGCCTATTTGCACACGCTCCAGTGGAACTGCGTCACCGCGACGGACCCCACCCTGTTCCAGTCGCCCTTCCGCGCCGGCATCCGGATCGACGCCTACCAGCTCGAACCGCTTCGCAAGGCCCTCCGGCTGCCCCGCGTGAACCTGTTCATCGCCGACGACGTCGGCCTCGGCAAGACGATCGAAGCCGCGTTGATCGCTCGCGAGCTGCTCCTCCGCAAGAAGGTCCAGGACATCGTCGTGGCGTGTCCTCCGTCGATGCTCTATCAGTGGCGGGACGAGCTGGAAATCCGCTTCGGCATGGTCTTCCAGGTCCTCGACAAGGAATACATCGCCCGCGTCCGCCGCGAACGGGGCTACGGCGTCAACCCGTGGACGACCCACACCCGGTTCCTGGTCTCGCATCGCCTCCTGATTGACGAGACCTACACCGCGACCCTGCGCGACTGGCTGGGCGACTTCCGGCCCGGCTCGCTGTTGATCCTGGACGAGGCCCATCACGCCGCCCCGGCCAGCGGGGCGCGGTACGCGATCGACTCGAAATTCACCCGGGCCATCCGCGAGATCGCCGGGCTCTTCGAGCATCGCCTTTTTCTCTCCGCGACCCCGCATAACGGCCACTCGAATAGCTTCTCCGCCCTCCTCGAAATCCTCGACCCCCAGCGCTTCCTCCGGGGCGAGGCTGTGAAGCCGAAGCTCCGCGAGGAAGTCATGGTCCGGCGGCTGAAGGAAGACCTCCGCGCGCTCGCCGGCGGCTTCCCGCGCCGTGAGGTCAAACAGCACGACCTCGAAGGCCTCCCGCCCGACACCCCCGAGCTGAAACTCTTCGAGCTGCTCGACCAGTACCGCGAGCTGCGCGAGCAGCGGCTCAAGGGCGAGACGAAGCGGAAGCAGGCGGCGGCGGCCCTGCTGATCTCGGGGCTCCAGCAACGCCTGCTCTCCTCGGTCGACGCGTTCGCCAGGACGTTGCGCGTCCACCGCCGGACCGCCCAGCGCCACTGGGACGAGAGCCAGGCGAGCCAGGCCCCGCGGGAACAGGATCTCCTCCCGGAATTGTTCGCCCAGGGCGTCGACAACGACGACGACCGCGCGGCCCTGTCCGAGGCCGAGCTCCAGGCCGAGGAAGACGCGCAGATCGAGGCCGCCACCAGGGCCACGGCCGGCTCGCCGGGGGACCTGACGGCGCGAGATCTCTACGCCCACGAACAGGCCCTGCTCGACCAGATGACCGAGATCGCCGAGTCCGCCAGGGGACGGCCCGACGCGAGGGTGCGCCGGCTCGTCGACTGGATCCGCGAGAACCTGTGCCCCGACCTCCCGTCGCCCGATTCGACCTCGCGAACACCGGCCGCGTGGAACGATACACGGGTCATCATCTTCACCGAGTACGACGACACCAAGCGCTACCTCCAGAGCCAGCTCCAGCGGGCCATCGAGTCGACCGACCGCGCCTCCGAGCGGATTCGCGTCTACGACGGCCCCACGCCCCAGGCCGACCGCGAGGAGATCAAGCGCGCCTTCAACGCCGACCCGAAGAAGCACCCCGTCCGCATCCTGATCGCCACGGATGCCGCGCGTGAAGGACTGAATCTCCAGTCTTACTGCTGGAACCTGTTCCACTTCGACGTCCCCTGGAACCCCAGCCGGATGGAGCAGCGCAACGGCCGGATCGACCGCAAGCTCCAGCCCAGCGCCGAGGTCTTCTGCCACTATTTCATCTACCGGCAGCGCCCCGAGGATCGCATCCTCCAGGTGCTCGTCGGCAAGATCGAGCGGATCCAGCGCGAGCTCGGCAGCCTGTCGCCGGTCGTCGAGAGCCGCCTGGCCGAAACCCTGAAGTTCGGCCTTCGCCGCCGCGACATCGACGCCGTCGCCGACGAGCTGGACAAGGCCGACCTCGACGCCCGCGTCAAGCTGACCGTTCAGGCCGAGCTGGAAGGCATCGACGAGGAAGACGCCGCCGCCGAATCCCGACGCCGCCGCGACGAGGCCGAATCCCGACGCCGCCAGGAAAGCCTGAAAGGACAGATCAACCACCTGCGGAGCCTGCTGGAGAAGTCCGAGCGGTCGATCGCTCTCGATGAGTCCCATTTCCGCTCGGCCATCTCGTGCGCCTTGCAGGTCATGGGGGGCGATCCGCTCCGGCCGATGCCGCCAGGCGACGACTGGGACCGTCCGGTTTCCCGCTTCGCGTTCCCGGCCCTCGACCAGCGCCAGGGGGACTGGTCGGATACGATGGACACCCTGCGAACGCCCAGGAAGCGCGACCAGAAGCCCTGGGAATGGCGCCGCGAGTCGCCCATCCGGCCGGTTGTGTTCGAGGACACCGGCACGATGGCCGAGGACGTCGTCCATCTGCACCTCGAGCATCGCGTCGTTCAGCGCCTGCTCGGGCGCTTCATGGCCCAGGGCTTCATCCACCACGACCTCTCGCGCGCCTGCCTCGCCCAGACCAGGGACGCGATCCCCCGCGTCGTCCTGATCGGGCGGCTCTGCCTGTACGGCCCGCGCGCCGCCCGCCTGCACGAGGAGCTGGTGCCGATCACCGCGCGCTGGTCCGAGCCCTCGCAGCGCAAGCAGCCGCTTTCGCCCTACGCCCGCGAGAGGGAGGTCAAGACGCTCGACCTGCTCGAAACCTCGCTGCTCCCCTCGAACCTGCCGGATCTCGACCCCGTGATCCTCG
>JAKAUH010000057.1 GCA_021818605.1 Planctomycetota bacterium | reverse complement strand
GATCAGCGACTCATATTGCTCGATCGACATGCGGTAGAGCGGCCAGGGGATCCGGATCGGGGCCGCCGGTTGAGTCGGCATCGACGCGAGGCTAGACATGGGATTCACTCCGACCGAGTGTCATCTTCCTCGGCGTGGCGGTGGTGGTCCGCAGACGAGCATGACTCGCCGATACTTCCATTGACCCACAGCCCAGCCGGGGACGTCAACACCTTCCGGCGCCCCGGCGCACGTTGCGGAGCGAGCCCAGCGGGGCCGGCAGCCCCAAAACACCGGGACATGTCGGCCTGTTGACGGTTGTCTGCCCCCCGTCGGACGCGGATTCCGATCCGCCCAACCCGCCCGTCCGATCCCTCGCCGCCGCCGGCCGGGACCCGACGGACCTCACCCTCCCGACCGTCGGCAGCCGAGCTGCGGCCGGCCCGGGGCGAGGCCGGCCGCGGCGGGCGGGCCAGGCGGTGTTGCGTGCCCGGGCCTGGTCGAAATCCGCTCCCGGCCGGGTCCGCGGGCGGCGGATGGAGTCGCGGCACTCTCCTGGGCGAGCGGCCTGGAAACGAGAGGATCGGACCGTGATCCGCTTGCCCGGGACGGGGGCGGCGGGGGCAAGGGATCGCCGGGTTCGAGCGGTTCAGGAGCCCCGCGTCATTCTGGACCACCACGCCGCTTCAGGCATCGACGGATGGGGCACGAACTTCGCGAAGGTCTGGATGTTGACCAGAGCCTCAACGAGGACGGCCCGATCGGGATGCGTCGCGTCGGACCAGGCCTTGATGATCTGGGGGCAGGAGATCACTGTCAGCGCCGCCTGACCGGCGATTCGAATTGCCTTGCGATCGTCGGTGGCCACCGCCCAGCCTCGGTTCTCGGCGAGCGCCAGGCACATCGCCTCGCCGTCGGAACGGAACATCGTGGCGTAATGGACGAAGCGGGCCTGCTCGGCGGGGTCGTCGGGGCGGCACGGGGTCAGGAGGCCGGCGGCGATCAGCGGCGTCAGGTCGGCGGGGATGCTGACGACAGTCCCCGGTTGCGCGGGGTCGTGCCGGCGGATGTAGCGGACCTCCTGATGCACGGCGTCGGGGAGGTGCCAGGCCCGGCCGGCGGATCGGAGGATCGCCTCGACCTGACCTGACGACAGCAGGTCGATCAGGCAGCAGGCGTCGATCACTGTCGGCGTCGGGGTGTGGCTCTTTCGGATCACCGCGGCTCACCCAGCAGCGATCGGGGGAAGTCCATGCGGACCGCAAGCTCCTCGCCCGCGGGCCCGACCTCGCGGCTGGTCCGGACGCGGTCGGCCTCCTCGCGGGCCGTGACGACGTCGCACCGCAGGTAGTGGGCGAGGTCGGCGTCCCCGATCTCTCCGCGCTGGTACGCCTTGACGGCCAGCAGCCGGTATCGCTCCGGTACGATGCTGTCGTCGATCGGAGGTGGAGGGGGTTCGGGCATCGCGTCGGCCTTGCTGGGTACGAGGCCCGACTGCTTCAGGTGCTCCCACGTCCCCTTCGGGACCAGGCCCAGGTTCTCGACCCGCAGGGTCATCGCCTCCAGCGACACGAAGAAGGCGTTCTTCATCCGGCACAGGTCGGCGACCTGGAAATCGCCCGTGTCGGCCACGGTCTTCTGGAATCGCTGCCGGACGGACGAGGCGGGCATGAGAAAGCCGAGTGCAAACGCCTCGGTGAACCGCACGCCGCCCGCCTTGCGGCCGGGATTCGCCAGGTCTTCGATGCTCGGCTGGTAGCGGTCACTGCCCAGCAGGAAGTGGCCGTACTGGTGCAGCATCGACACCCGCCGCCGCTCCGGGGGATGGTTGCGGTTGATGAGCAGGCAGGCCCCCAGATCCGCCGAGTACGCGTACATCCCGGCGATGTTCGAGGGGAGCACGCCGCTGTAGAAGATCCTCAGCCCGACGCCCTCCTCCAGGGTCTTCCGGAGCGCGATCACCGGCTGGTCGCCCAGCCCCAGCCGCTTCCGCTCCTGCTCGGCGACGACCTCGGCCTGCGCGACGGGGTCGATCCTGATGTTGAGAAAGACCTCGGGCGGATAGCAGGGCCGCGAGCCGACAAGCATGAGCCGCTCCAGCTCCCGGTAATCCTCGGCCAGTCCCTGGAGCTCGTCGATGGCCGCGTTGAGCGCGCGCTGGACCACATCGCGGCCCTTCATCCTGTCGGCCAGGGCGTGCAGGTGAGGCTGGAGGTCCGTGATGGGCTCGTCGGGCCGTACCAGCTCGTTGACCTTGCGGCCGAGGAACGCGGCCAGCTTGATGATCTCGTCGGGCCGCGCCGCGCGGTCGCCCTTTTCGATGGCGATGTAGGTGGGTCGACTGCACCCGAGCCAGCCGGCGGCTTCCTCCTGCGTCGTCCCGCGAGCCTTGCGGGCCTCGGTGATTCGCCGGCCCAGGACGCGGGGGTCGATCTCAGACGGGATCATCGATCGCTCGCTTTCTACCCGGACAGATCAGCCGACGCGATGGTTCCAGGGAGGATCAGTCCCGGCCTCGACAATGTCAAGTTCAGGATGCTGCCTCTCAACCCAGTTTGTCAAACGGAAACACTCGCTGGGGTCGAAAAAGCCCGCGCATCACCAAGATCGACCTGCCGCCGGGGCAGTCCGCCGGTCTCCGACGCCGACCGGGCCGAACGGGATGCGGCCGGCTCCGGGGCGAGACCGGCCGCGGCGGGCGGGACGGGCGGCGGAGGCTCCGCTTTGCCTCGGGCGAGATTCGGGCGGTTTCCTGGGGACGAGGACGGGCGCGAGGCGACTCGGCCGGGATCTCTTTTCCTGTCCGTGCGCCCGGCCGTAGAATCTTCAGGGTGGCCGATGGGACTGGTCGGGGCGGGCGTTGCCGGTCGGGAATCCTGCGGATCGGCCGCGTCGGGAAGGAGTGATTCGCGTGTGGCTCTACCTGTTCGCCGGTGACGAATGCGAACCTGCGGCGCGGCGCGAGGTCGAAACGTTCGCACGGCTCGCCGAGCGCGGTGACGCCGCGTTTCTCCGGCTCTCGCTACCCGACGATGGGCCGTTCGAGGATGCGGCCGAGGGCGAGCAGGTCTATCTATGCACGCGCGACGAGGGCCGCCTGGCCATCCGCGGCGAGGCGATACTGGCCGGCCAGTGCGTCCGCGGCGAGTCTCCGCCGTCGATGGGTCCACTTTATGGAAGCGGCGACCGCGGCCACCGGTGGCGGCGTCTGGAGGCCGTCCGATTCTACGATGCCCCCCGTGAAGCGGCCGACCTCGGACTCGACGCGGGGGCCTTGCCTCCAACCGGACAGGCGCACGTCGTCTGGGTGAACGGGGCTCGCAACGGCGCCGCGCCGCCCCGGGCTGTCGACGACACGACGAGCCCGCTGGATCGGCTCACCGCGGCGATGGATGCCGCCTGGGACGACGGCCGCGTGACGGCCGAGGCCGTCGACGCCGCGGTGCGGCGCCACCGCGCGGGACATCCTTATGGCCGATGATTCGACCGCGCCCGCCCGGCCGGTCGTCGTCCTCGATACGAATGTCCTCGTCCAGTCGATCCCCAGGCGGGGGCCATTCCGGCCGATCATCGAGGGATTCGACGCGGGCCGGTTCGTCCTGGTCGTCTCCACCGAGATCCTTCTCGAATACGAGGAGGTGCTGGGACTCATCGGCGGCCCGACGGCGTGGTCGTCCTTCGAAGATCTGATAACCGCCCGCGCGGCGTTCGTGCAGCGGGTCGATCCGACCTTTTTCTGGAGGGCCATCGTCCCCGACCCTGACGACGATAAGTTCGTCGACGCCGCGGTGGCCGGCGGGGCGGACTGGGTCGTTACCGAGGATTCGCACTATGACGTGCTCCGTCGAGACGGGCGCCTGACGGTCCGCCCGATCGGCCCGCTGGACTTCATCGCCCGCTACGTTGGTGCGGGGTGAGAAGCTCGGCGGAAAACCGGGAGCGAAACGGACCGCCCGGGACGAGGCCGACCCGGGGCGCGACCGGCCGCGGCGGGCGGGACGGTCGGCGTGAGCGGGGCGGCCGGCGGCGTGGCGAGGACCGGCCTGGTCGGAAGGCACACCCGGCCGGCTCCGCGGGCGGCGGATGGCGGCGGCGCTATCTCGGCGCTCCGATCCGGGGATGCAGGGCTGCGATCCGAGGACGCAGTCCGCTTCTTGCCCGATGGCATGCCGCACGACCGAGCGGTATCTGGCCGTCGGAACTGACGCCGGCGCGACGGGTCCTCGGCTCGACAGGAACGGCCGCCCGTGATAGGTTGAACAGGTCGAGGAGAATCCGTCCGGTGAATGCCCAATTACACCAGGACCTGGAGCACGTCGTCATGGCCCAGGTGGGCCGCGGTCGCTTCCGCTCGTCCGGCGAGGTGATCGCCGAGGCCCTGCGCCGGTTCCGGCAGCAGCAGGAGGTCGAGGAGGCGCGCGGGCTCGAGGGGATCCGCCAGAGCCTCGACGACATCCGAGCCGGACGGGACCGGCCCGCCGTCGAGGTCTTTGAAGACATCCGGCGCGAGTTCAACCTTCCCCGGGACGCATGACCTACCGCATCGTCATCGAGCCGACGGCCGAGCGGGAGATCCGATCCTCGATCCGCTGGAAGACCGAGCACGCCTCGCGCGCCGGCGCAGCACGCTGGTACAACGCTGTGCGTGGTAGAATCCACTGGGAGGGTCAGCCATGCCGATGCACGACTGGAAACGGGTTCCGCCCACGATTTACCACCATTTCCACCAGCGGTGGACGGTCTCGATCTGCGATGCGCTCAATGCCGGACTGTTGCCGCCGGGTTATTCCGCGCTCGTGGATCAGTACTCCTCCGGTCTTTATCCCGACGTGCTGGCGTTGGAGCGCAGGGGCCCGAAGCCTTCCAGGCCCCGCACCGGCACGACAACGCTCGAGTCGCCCCGCACTCGGTTGGTCGTCCAACCCCGCGAGGGCCGGTTCCACGAGCAGGCCAACCGCGTGGTGATTCACCACCGCCTGGGAGACGTCGTGTGCGTGATCGAGGTCGTGTCGCCGGGGAACAAGGCCGGCAGGATCGCCGTCCGGGAATTCGTATCGAAGGCGGTCGATTTCCTCAGACGCGGGATCAACCTCCTGGTCATTGACCCGTTCCCGCCGGGACCGCAGGATCCCCGGTCGCTGCATCAACTGATCTGGGACGAGTTCGACGAGGGCGCGCCCTTCGAATGGCCCGCCGACGAGCCGTTGCTGCTGGCCTCGTATCGTGCCGCCGTGCCCCTGGTGGAATTCGCCCCGCAGGCGTTCATCGAACCGCTGAGTGTAGGGGCCGAGCTGCCCGACATGCCGGCCTGGCTGGACGCCGATCTGTACGTGAACGTGCCGCTCGAGCCGACATACCGGTCGGCCTGGGACGTCTGCCCGGCCGACTTCCGATACCTCGTCGAGCACGGCAAGCTGCCGGACGAAGAACCGCCGCCGGAGTGAGGCCGCGTCCCGATCCCGCGGATCGCGGGCACAAACGCGGATAGCACGACCCGCGCCGTGACACTGACTCTCCCTCGTCGCCGCCAGCCGGGACCCGACGGATACCACCCTCCCGACCGCCGGCAGCCAGGCCGACGGAGCGGTCAGACGCGGCGCCGTGTTGATGGAAAACCGGACCAGGTGCCGTCGGCCCGCCGGGCCGCAACGCCGGCCGGACCGCCCGGGATGCAGCCGGGCCGGGGCGAGTCCGGCCGCGGCGGGCGGGACGGTTCGGGCTGCAACGAGGCCTTGCATCGTGCGAAGTCCAGTCGGTTTCCGGGTTCCGTTTCCTGGGGACGAAAGCGAGCAGGAATCGCCGGGGCGGTCCGGCAGTCGAGGATGGCTGGGCCGGCGGGTACGGCCCTGTTCGACCGCTGCTCCGGATGCGGTGCGCGGCTCAGGCGCGTGGGCGCCGAACGACGGGGCCCTTGATCCCGACATGCAAGTCGTAGCCGACCACCTCGTTGTCTCGATCAAGCCGATCGGCCCCCGACTCCCGAGCGTCCATTAGCCGCCCCATCTAC
>JAKAUH010000189.1 GCA_021818605.1 Planctomycetota bacterium | reverse complement strand
GTCAGCGCTGGCCAGGGGACTTCATGCCGGTGCAATAACACCACAGTCACGGTTGCTCTCAAACATCACATCTAAATCTTGTTCAATTCAGCTGGACACCAATCTATGCATCCATTTCTGCGAGGTATTCATTTCACACGGAGAGCCGGGCATACCATGCGTCGCTCAGGGCCTTCTTCATCAATTTGCGGAGGCTGCGTCAGTTTCGTCAAGGATGCCGGAAAACAAGATTTTTGAAATTGGGAATTCTGAGCACTTGACGGAGATCATTTTGGGCTCTAGAGTGACTGGCGCCTATCACTTCGGATCATGGTGGCAGACGTCGGTGGCTCCGGCGTACTAGCCAGGCACGGACGCATCGATGCGTGCGAAGCTCGCTGTTCGGCGAGCGGCATTGGATTGCTTGCAACCGGGATGCCCGATCGGACGGTCCGGCCGGGGTCGACGAGCAGGCCGATGGAATGGCCCGGCGAAGAGGATCCGCGAAGGGGCTCGTCGAGGAGCCCTCATCAGAAACCGGGTTCAGGCGGGGAATCGCCGGGAGGCGTGTCCGTGCGGTCAGGTGACCGGCGGCCGACGCTCGGAGTGTCCCCGGGGATGTATCAGCACTGTCACCTAGCACCAAAGAGAGGGATTCGATGGGAGACACCAGAAACACGGCTCGGCTCGGAATGGGATGGTTCGGTGGGCGCCGGAAGGCCCCGCGGTCCGGGTCCGCGCGGCGGCGGCACGAGATGCGTCCGATGCCCGACAGCCTGGAGGGGAGAACGCTGCTGTCCGTCGGGCTCGACCCGACGTGGGGGTGGGGCGGCGGCGCGGCGCCCCTCCTGCCGCCGGACACCGCGACGACGAGCTATCGGGCCTCACTCGACTCGATCGCCATGCAGAAGGGGCAGGTCGTGGCACTCGGTACGTTGACGACCGACGTCAGCGGCTCGGGCGGTACGTCGACCTCGACGACCAACCTGATCGTCACGCGCCTCACCACCAGTGGCACCGTCGACGGAACGTTCGGGACCGGCGGGACGACGATGATCCCGCTGACCGGCGGTGGAGTGACTTACACCACTCAGTCCTACAGCACCGGCGACATCGCGGTGCAGCCCAACGGGAATATCGACGTGCTGGCCACCGTCACGCCGACGGGGGGTAATGTCAGCCAGGAGATGATGGTCGTCCAGCTCACCTCGACCGGTGCGATCGATCCCTCGTTCGGCACGTCGGGCTTCCAGTTCATCAGCTTCGGGACCAGCACCACGCCGCAGGCCGTGGGCGCGACGGCCCTGGCGATCGGGCCGAATGGCAAGATCGACACCCTCGGCGGGACCACCATGCCGACCGGCGACCAGGTCTTCGCGGTCGCCCAGTTGACCTCGAACGGCATGCTCGACACGTCGTTCGACGGCACCGGCATGACGACGGTGAACTTCCAGCTTGCTGGTACGACTCCAGGCAACGAGATGGACTCGCCCAGCGGAATCGTGGTCCAGCCGAACGGCAGCGTCGTGGTGGTTGGCTCGGCCTCGATGCCCCCGAGCACAACGGGACCCACCCTGACCCAGGCCGCCGTTGCGCGGCTCACCGCCGCCGGCACGCTCGACCCGTCGTTCAACGGCACGGGCAAATTGACCTACACCTACAACCTCGGCGGAAGCAGCGACGACTTCGCTTCCTCCGTTGCCCTGGATGGTTCCCTCATCGCGATCGGGGGAACGACGAGCCAGCAGTCCACCTCCACGACCGGTTCGTCCGCGCCGCTCCCGGCCTACACGACCGTGACCATGCTCACCACCAACGGGACGTTCGACACCGGGTTCAACGGCTCCGGCAAGTTCATTCTGACCTACATCGAGAATGGGGTCCCGTTCGACACCTCGGGCAGCGCCTCGATCGTGCCGATGAAGGACGGCTCATTGCTCGTCGGCAGCTACTTCAACCAGCAGTCCAGTAATTCCGGGCCGAACGGCGCGCTGCTGGCCCACGTGACGTCCTCGGGCGCGCTCGACCCGCTGTATGGGAACAACGGCGTGGCCCTGATCGAGCCGGTCGGCCTCCAGGGACGGGTGCTCTTGCAGGCCGACGGGAAGGTCATCTTCTCGGAGGGCAGTGACATCCTCCGCACGACGGCCCCGCCGCCGAATGTCGTCGCCTCGAACCTCATGATGGTCGGCAAGGGCAAGAAGGCCAGGGTCATGGGCGTGACGATCCAGTTCAACACGGCCGTCAACATGATGCTGGCCGACAACCCCAATGCCTACATGGTCCTCCCCATGAAGGGCAACCGGGCCATCAGGATCCGCAAGAAGGGCGGGGTCGTCTACGATCCCACCACCAACACGCTGACCCTCAGGTTCCTGGGCCGCGTGCAGGCCGGCAAGGGGCTGCGGGTGATCATCAAGCCGAGCGGGATCGTCGGCGCCGACGGCGCCGTCCTCTTCAATGGCCAGCCGATGCCCATCATCATCACGCCCACCTTGAAGACCGCCTGATTGTCCCTCTCCGGCGGACGGCCCAGCTCACCGCGCGGGGCCGTCCGTCCGCGTCTTACACCCTTCCCTGTACCCGACTACCGCGAGGCTCAGCTCGCCCCCCCATTCCTCGACCGCCCCTCGCTTCCTTCCTCGGCCGGCGGTCGTCATCCCGACCCATCCACCATCTCCCCGCAACCCGGGCCGCTGATTGACGAGTCCTTTCGGATTGGCTATCCTGCGAGGACCTCCTGACAATCGTCAGACAGAGACAGAAACGGGGTTGGATGACCGGATCGACGGCCGACGACGACACCTGGGAGCGACGACATGCCGAGACATCGAGGATTGGCTCTTGGGGTTGTGTGCGCGGGCCTGTTCCTCGTCATCCTGGGGCCGGGGCTGGCGCACATGGCGTCAGCCCAGCGAGCTTCGTCGCGACGGGAGACCGCGGATGACCCCGTGGCCGCCGGGGAAGCGCGCGAGCACCGCATCATGGAGCGCTTCCTCTCGATCGTCGAGAAGAACCCGCGACGGGGTACGGCGCTCGATCGTGTGTATGGCTACCACGTCGAGCGCGGTACGCTCGACGCGTTCATCAGGTCGTATCGCGACCGCTTGACGAAAAACCCCGCCGACGGCACCGCCGCGATGATCCTCGGCCTGCTGGAATTCCAGCGCGGCCAGGACGCCGCCGCCGTCGCCGCGCTGCGCCAGGCGGAGTCCGCACGGCCGAAGGATCCCCTGCCCTCGTATTACCTCGGCCAGGCGCTGGTGCTGGTCGGACAGCCCGAGCAGGCCGCATCGGCGTTCGAGCGGGCCCTGGCGCGGAAACCGATCCGGAACGACCTGCTCGAGATCTTCCAATCCCTCGGCCGCGTCTACCAGCGCACCCAGAAGCCCGACCAGGCTCTCGCCGTCTGGAGTCGCCTCGAGAGCCTCTTTCCCAACGACGCCCGCGTCAAGGAGCAGATCGCCTCCACCCTCGCCGAGGAGGATCAGCCCGCGCTGGCCCTCCCTCGCTTCGAGGCACTCGCCCGTTCCACCAGGGACCCCTTCCGACAGGTGCAGCTCGCCATCCAGGCCGCCGACCTCAAGGTCCGGCTGGGAAAGACCGATCAGGCGCTCCGCGACTTCGAGGCCATGCTCGCGAAGCTTCGCCCCGATAGCTGGCTCCACACGGAAGTGCGCCGCAAGATCGAGGAGGTCTTCCTCAAGAACGACGACCGCGCCGGGCTGGTGACCTATTACGAGCGCTGGACGAAACGCGAGCCCGAGGACGTCGCGGCCATGATCCGGCTGGCGCGAGCGCTGGCCGCCATGGGCCGGATCGCGGAGGCGCAGCCCTGGTACGAGAAGGCGATCCAGCGGGCGCCGAATCGGCGCGACCTGCGCCTGGCGCTGATCGCGCAGCTCGCGCAGGAGCAGAAGTACGCCGAGGCCGCGGCGCAGTACGAGCAGCTCGATCGCTCGGAGCCGAACAACCCCGACACGCTGCGCGACTGGGGCTCGGTGGTGATGCGCGACGCGAACCGGCCGGTGGCCGAGCGCCGGGCCGCGGCCGCGGCCATCTGGCGGAAACTGCTGGAGATGAAGCCCGACGACCCCGTGACGATCGCCCAGGTCGCCGACCTGCTGCGGCAAATCGACATGGTCGACGACGCGCTGGCGCTCTACCGCAGGGCGATCGAGAAGGCGCCCGGCAATCCCCAGTATCGCGAGTACATCGGCGAATACCTGCACCAGCTCAAGCGACCGGCCGAGGCGATGGCCGAGTGGTCTCGAATGGCAGAAGGCTCGAACCGGACCGCGCGCAATCTGGGCCGGCTGGCCGAGGTGCTCTCGGGCTTCGGTTACGTCAAGGAAGCGATCCCTCCGCTGCAAGAGGCCGTCAAGCTGGAGAAGGACAACTTCGACCTGCGGCTCAGGCTGGCCGAGCTGCTGCATCGGCTCGAACGGTTCGACGAGGCCGGCGTCCACCTCGTCGCTGCAGCGAGCCTCGCCACCAGCGACGAGAAGAAAACCGCCGCACTCGACGCTCGCGTCAAGAACGACCAGGCCGCCGGCCGGGTCGCAGCGCGGATCGCCGAGATGCAGCGGGAGCTTCGATCGCGCAGGGACGCGACAGCCGAGGACTGGATCCGGCTGGCCCGGTATCTCGAGGCTGACGGCCGGCTGCCTGACGCGGTCCGCGCGGCGGATCGAGCCGTCGGAGCCGAGCCGCGGTCCGTCCTGGCCTGGGCGCTCTCGGCCCGCCTGCGCGAGATGGCGGGCAACCTGGGCGACGCCGCGAACGCCCTGCGCCGGCTCGCGGAAGTCGATCGCAAGAACCGCGCTGAGTACCTCACGGGCATCGCCCGGCTCGAGTCGCGACTCGGGCGGGTCGACGCGGCCATCAAGGCCGGGCGCGACCTGCTCGCCGCGGCACCGGCGAACCCCGAGCATTACGAGTTCTTCGCACAGCTCTGCTTCCAGCTCGGCCGGACCGACGAGGGACTCGACGCCCTGCGCCGCGCCGTGCGGGTCAACGCGAATGACCCGAAGATCATCCTCACCCTGGCCGAGAACCTCGCCGGCATGTACCGGACCGATGAAGCGATCGAGATGTACTGGCGGGCTTTCGACAGGGCCGAGGATCTCGACGCGAAGCTCGGCGTCGTCAGCCGGATGACCGAGCTGTACCTCCAGCGCAACCAGTTCGACCGCCTGCTGACCCGGCTCCAGCACCAGAACCGCGACGCCCGGCCTGATGCCGGCGGCGCGCAGCAGCGCGACGTGGCACTCTGCACCGCGCAGGCGTACGCCTCGTCGGGCGACCTGGGCTCGGCGCGGGCGCAGATCGAGCCGCTGCTCGCCAGCAACGCCCGCGACACGCAACTCCTCTCGCAGCTCTCGAAGCTCGCCGAGGAAGAAGGTGACCTCGAGGCCGCCGCGCGGTATCAGAAGCAGCTCAACGAGCTGGCCACGACCGACGAGGGAACCTCGCGGCTGGCGGGGCTCTATGCCCGCTACGGTGAGCTCGAGGAAGCCCAGGCCGTCTGGTCGAAGATGGCCGCGGACAAGGGCGAGTCGCAGCATCGCGTCCTCCAGGCGATCGACAGCCTGCTCGGGCACCACAAGCCCCAGCCGGTCGCCGAGATCACCGCGGCGATGGTGCGCAAGGAGCCCGAGGACTGGGAGGCCCTGTATCGCGAGGGGACCGCGCTGGCCACACTCGGGCGAAACGATGAGGCCGAACGGGCGTTCCGCTCGCTGCTGGATCTCCGGATCGCCGACGACGAGAAGAGCGCGATCATCAAGGCGAGGACCCGCGATCCGAAGCTCCAGGGTCAGGGGGCTCGCGTCTCTTCGATCAGCCGCAAGGCGACCATGCCGCTGGAGGATCGCCTGGGCGCGGCGTTCGAGATCCGCTCGGCCAGCCATCTGGCGGCCGGATACTACGCGACGCTGAACACCACGGGCGGCGGCGCCTGGGCGCCGCAGGACTACGGTCAGGCCCGGATGGCCGCGCTCGGAGATC
>JAKAUH010000630.1 GCA_021818605.1 Planctomycetota bacterium | reverse complement strand
CCTGTGCAGCAGCCAGAGACGCCCGGTGGCGAGGTAGAGCCGCCGCGGCGACCGGGGGCGGTACGCATTAGGCTTCGATTATGTATGTTTTCAGGGAAACTACTGCATAGAACTTGACGAGCCGCTCCTCATCCAGAGCCTTACTCTCGTAAGGACAAGGGGTTGCGTCGCGTCGCTTGACGACTACGCAGCAGGAGGTCAACTCCGGCGAATCGTCGAGATGGTAGCGGTGGAATTCATGGAGCATCTCGGCTACGATAAAGCCCTTGCCGTGTGTGAGCGACTGAGTCGTATGGAGAACCTGGTGAGTCCAGGCAAAAGCGGGGTGGTCGCCGATGATGATGAAGCCGAGCGCCGCTGGCTTAACACCTTCGATCCCGCGCTCGACGAAAACACACACGCTCTCGCCTTGGTTGCTGGCACCCCAGGGCGGGTTGGTGTAGAAGGCGTCGTGCCGTCCCCAGTGCTCGTACGGTAGCGGGTCGGCGACGTTGTATAGCTCGGCGTGGATTCGGTCGGTTAGGCGATATGTGCGGGCGAAGTGATTGATCGAGTTGACGATCCGCTCATCAAAGTCTAGCACCGTGGCATGTGACGGCTTGCCCCCTTTGATCAGATCCTGAGACGCCAAGTGCATCATCGACAAGGCGATTGCGTCCCCGTCGCCGATAAATAGCACCGACTTGCCGTCACACCAGCGGGCCGTCAACTCCGCCTGCAGGAGCATGTCGGGCAGCTTCATATAGATCTGATCAAATATCCGTAACGGGCGCGGTCGATTCATTATGACGTCAGACAGAGAATAGAGGCAGCTCGGAAGTCTATCATGCGCCCTAGCCTTTCTCTTTTTCCTTGAAGCGGTCGATCAAGTCGAGGATGCGATCAGTCGTCGCCGGGAAAAGGATACTTCACCACCAGCAGCACCAACGCGCTAATCTCGGCGAAGGTGGCCGTCACGAATGTATTGGCCGTCCACTGCTCGAACTTCAGCACACCGCAGCCGATTAGCACGAAGATGACGTTGATGGCAACGACCTGAACGCTCATGGCGCCGATGAGCCAATTGGCGTAAGTCTTCCGCATCTTGCGGTCTTGGTCCTGCTGCTGCTTCCACGCCGTGACGATGGTGCGGCGGTGCCTCGCTCGCTCCTGGATGTCCTTCAGTTTACCCAGATTGTCGACCTGCTCGCTGGTCACCTCGCCGCCGACCTCGACGACGCCGGCCGCCTTGATGGCCTGCTGTATATTCGCGGGGAGTTGGTCCTTGGCCATCAATCAAGTCCCAGCGAGTCCAGGCGATAACCCATCGCCTCCATTGACACGTTGAAGATCTTCGCCAGGTCCTCGATGGACCGGCGCTCGTGCCAGTAGCGCCGCACCTCATCCTCCGGCATCAGTAGTGCGGCGGCGAATATGTTGGCCTGGATTTCGCGGCGCCGATCGGGCGTCATGGTTCGCTCTTCGCCGGGCTGCTGCCGGAACAGGTTCGCCTCCTTGTCAACATACTCGCCATCGCCCATCAGATGAAGGAAGTGCTGGCCGAGCTCGTGCGCGATAGTGAACCGTTTACGGAAGGGCGGGTCGTCGTAATTGACCAGCATCGAAACGTCATCGCCCCGCTTCACGATCATGCCAGCCATACTGTCGTCGGAGAATTTTGCGTTATTCACCCGGATGCCCTCTCGCTGGGCGAGCAGAACCGGGTTGATCGGCACGGTCGTCAGGTTGTGCCGTTTCAGCACCTCGTTGGCCTTGCTCTCCACCTGCCATTTCGACAGGAAGCGGGCAGTTTCGTCGGCGGTTTCAGGCATCGGACCCACCCAGTTTTGTGAGGGGGCGGATAGTCGTCAGATGAACGCCCTAAGTCCATCTTACCAGCGGAATCCCGCCGGCAACATAACCCGCCCCCTGATTTCCGGAATCGCGAGGCCCGGGCCGCCGCGGGGATTGCTTCTCGGGGCTCCCGCAGATCCAGACTTGCGGTATTGCCGCATCGGACCCGTCGCGTCGCGGGTTCGCGTCCCTCACACGACCCATCGGCTTTGCGGTGACACACCGCAAGAATCGATGACCCCGGTGCGATTCCGGGTCTTGGTGCACGATACGGCGTTCCCTTCGCCGTACCGCGTCCGCAAGGGCCTATTTCCCCGCCTCTTCGCTAATATGGGACGTCCGCCTCCCCACCGTCCTCCTCGATCCGCTTCGTTGCCTTCGCGGGCCGATAGTATCGTCTCGCCCGTGTTTCGGTCCCTTCGGCTGTGAGCCCCAAAGAGGACGGGCACTACTTCGCACTGGACGGAGCACGACTTTCGCGCCGCCGTAAGATAAGCCGGACGATCGCCGGGCCCTGGGGGCCATCGCGTCAAGCCAGCGGCGTCCCGTAGGCGGCCTTCCACTCGGGCCGGCCGGCCAGGTCGAGGCCAATCCTCGCCAGCGCCAGGTCTTCCTCGGGCGAGAGCGGCTTCGCCCCGGCCACGACGGCCGCCGCCTTCTCGAGCTCGGCCACATTCTCCAGGCCGATCACGGCCACCGAGATCCCGGAAATCGACAGGGCGTAGCGGATCGCCTGCTCGTAGTGCTTCTCGTCGAGCTTGAACCCGCCCTCGTCGCGCGCCGCGCCGCCGAGCACCTTCATCGCAACCAGGCCGAGGTTCATGTGGCGGGCGCGGCTCCAGACCTTGTGCTCGAAGTCATACGTGTGCCGCACCACGAAATTCACGGCGTTCATCAGGACGTCGATCTCGCCGCCGTCGAGTGCCGCGTGGAACCGGGTCGGGTGCAGGTGCCCGCTGGCGCCGATGAACCGAACCACGCCCTGCTTGCGGGCCTCGCGCAGCGCGGCCATCGCGCCATGCTCGCCGAAGACGGTCTGGTCGTCACCCCAGAGCTTCTCGTCGCCGAAGTTGTGCAGGTGGATCAGGTCGAGCCGGTCGGTCCTCATCCGCTTCAGGCTCTGGCGCAACAGCTTCCAGGTGCCGTCGTAGCCGGGCTCCTCGGTCTTGGTGACGAGGAACACCTTGTCGCGGATCTCGGCGATCGCCGGGCCCATCTTCTCCTCGGCGAAGCCGGTCTCGGCACTACCATACGTGGGCGCCGTGTCGAGGTAGTTGACGCCCAGTTCCAGGGCCCGGTGCAGCGTGGCGCGGACATCGTCCGGCGTGACTCGCTTCCGCCCGAAATACGCGCAGCCGATCCCCAGCCGCGAGACCTTCGCCCCGGTGCGGCCGAGGACGACCTCGGGGACCTTTACGGCCGGCGGGGCTGCGCCCGTGGCCGCGGTTGCCCCGCCTGTGGCGGCAGCCCCCGCCGCCAGCCCGCCGAGCACGCCCGTGCTGCCCTGGACGAACTCCCGCCGCGACAGTGCATTCCGCTTCTCGCGCATGGCTTCCTCCAGTTGGTGATGGGTCTCCGGCGAGCCGGCTCCCTTCCAATCCAAAGAACCGATCGAATCGCAACCACTGTACCAGACGGCACGCGGCCGGACCGCCTGGGACCGACCCGAAGGCGCCCGCCGCGTCGTCGGCAATCCTTCGAAGGTCCACCCGGAGCCACACAGGCTCCATGCACCGATCCGCGGCCCGAGCGTCCGACAGGGTTCATCCGCTCGACGCCGATCCGGCTGTACCTTTTCCGACGGATTCTCCGTCGAAATCGATTGCGAGACCCAGCTCGCCCAGGGCGCTCCGCAGGGAATCCACGTGCTCATCTGGGACAACGACGGCGGTCGGGCCGAGCCGTTCGCCCAGCCAGGGACTGGTGGCAGGGTGCTGGAGCAGACCGTCGAGCAGACCAGGACCGGGCAGGATGAGCACGCGCATCCTGGCGGCCTGCAGGCGAGGGACGCGCGAGGCCATCGACGAGGGGAGCGCGGTTTGCAGCAGACGGACGGCTGGCGGGATCTCGCCGCCGGTCCGGCGGAGATACCAGTCGGCCAGATCCTGCGGCGTGAGGCCGCGGTCGAGCCCCCGGCGCAGCGAGGCGACGCTCACGACGAACCGGCGGCGGATCGCATCGGAAGCCGAGGACGAGGCCAAGGCCAGGTCACCACTGGCTCCCTTGCCGGCCGTGGGGTGCTCGTCGGCGAACCGGACGAGTTCGGCGTCGATGAGAAGGTCCGAGCGGGTCGGGTCCAGGACCATGGATACGCCGTCGGGTTGAACCGTCATGCACACCTCGGGCGGCCGGCGGTAATCGCGCGAACCGGCCATGCGAAATCGGTCGAACGGAATCGACTGCTCGTCATCCACCAGCAGGAACCGATCGCCGACGGCTGCGGGGGGCTCGTGGTCGCGCTCGCGCTCGCGCCCAGCGCGGCCGTCGCCCGAACCCGATGCCGACGGCCAGGCCGCGAGCGCCGCGTCGCGGTCGGCACTGGAAGTAAACTCGATCAGGGTGGCCGCCGCGAAGTAGGTCACGCGCTCGCGGCGAGTGGCCCAGGTGCGAACGGCGTCGACCACGCCGGCGGGCAGCGCGCGCTGGCCGTGCCGCGTGAGGATTTCGAGCATGGCGTCGGCCGTGAGGCCCGAGTCGAGCCCCAGCACGACCGACTCGCGGGTCAGCCGCAGCTCCAGCGCGGCGCCGATCTGCGACCACCAGGCGAACCGGCTGAGCCGGCCCACGAGCAGGGGAGTGAGCCCCTGGCGGTAGGCGATCATCTCGAAGTTGGGCTGGACGAACAGGAACTGCTCGAAGGTCGGCCGGGGCGGCGGCGTCGGGCCGGCGGCCAGGACGTAGCGCCCGAGCGGGGTAAGCTGCACGGTCCGCCGCCCGCTATCCGACTCCTCGCCGGCGCGGACCAGGCCCAGCGGATAGGCGACTCCCAGCAGGATTGACGCCAGGAGTTCCGGTCCGCGCGGGGCCTCGACGTCGGCGCGACCCCGTTTGCGGGCCGCGGATCCTCGCCGCGCGGTCGTCGAGGCCGGCGCGGTCGGACCGGCCGCCGCCCCATCGCCGCCGCCCGTCTCGTCGGCCAGCCGCTCGCGGTCCCAGTCGGGGCAGCGGGCGGCGAGATGCGCGGCCAGGTCGTCGAGCGTCACCCACTCGGATTCCTCCATCGTGGCCAGCCAGAGCAACACGGCCGGCCGCAGGTACAGCAGTGCGGATTCACCGGCGCTGGACCCGTCCACGCCCGAGGCGCCCGAGGTCTCGAGCCAGCCCTTCAGCGCCAGCCAGCCGGTGGCGATCATCTGGGGCAGATGGAACGCGTTGTCCGACCAGAAGGAAGGAGACGCGGCCGTGATCCGCTGGCCCGTCTCGTCCCGCTCGACCACGCCCACGCGCTGACCCAGCGCCAGCCAGAACGCGGCCGGATCGGGCATGGGGGCCAGCGCGTCGGCGATCGCGTCGGCGAGCACCGGGTCCTCGGCCACGCGCTCGCGATCGCGCTTGTACAGCGCGCCCTGTTGTGTCTGGCGGATCGGCTCGGCGCCGGCGCGCTGCCACAGGGCGCCCAGGCGGAGGAGCGGCTCGAGGCTGTCGGCCTCGCGGACCTGGCCGACAGGTCCGGCGGCGGCCGGCGGATGGCCCTCGGGCCGCACCGCGCGGAGGGCGCGAGGGACCGCCGGGTGCGCCAGCAGTCGGGCAGCGGGGGTCCGCGCCGGCGCGATCGCCGCGGCGAGGTCGTCCACCGGGCCGAACTCGGCGTTCGGCTCGACCGCCATGACGCGCGCCCCGGCCTCGAGCAGGAGCGCCGTGAGGATGCCGGTGCCGGAGCCGAGATCGGCGACTGTCACCCCCGGATGCAAACCGCATCGCCTGCGCAGCAGATCGATCGCCGCGGCCGGGTAGCTGGGACGGTATTTGACGTAATCGTCTACGCGGCTGGAGAACAGACGGGTGGAATCGCAGCTCATGCGATGCATTATACGCACCGCCCCGGGAGCCCCCGCGCCTGCGCGCACCCAACACAGGCTCCCGCGCCACTGCGACGGGCGTGCGCTCGCTCGAGAGCGCGATCCGTGCGCCGGCGATGGAATTCCTCCACGTGGTTCACGCTCGGTTCAGCGCCGCAGTGCGACACTTTCTC
>JAKAUH010000785.1 GCA_021818605.1 Planctomycetota bacterium | reverse complement strand
TGGGGCACGTCCTTCAGGTCGAACGTGTCCGAGCCCGGCACGAGCACGAGGCTCCAGGTGTTGGAGTTCGACTCGCTCGTCGCGGGGTTGCGGGGGTCGACGACCGTCACGCCGTCGACCTGGAAGTTGTAGCGGTACGCGCCCGCCGGGACGGGCCCGACGGTCGTCTCCCAGACGCCGTTGTCCGCCTTCTTCATCTCGGCGACCTTGCCGACGTCGGGCAGGTCGGGGCTGCCGAGCCGCACGGCCTGCGCCTTCGGCGCGTGGATGCGGAACTCGACCTTGCGCTCGGGCGAAACCGTGGTCGAATCGAATTCCGGCGGACGCGGCCGGTTCGGCCCCTGCGCGAGCGCGACGGCGGGAGCAATCAACCCTGAGCACGCGACCATCAACCAGGCGGAAAACTTCGATGCACGCCTCATTCCTGGACCTCGGGAAAGGGACATCAACGGGGGAACAAATAACCTCAAGCTGGTCGGGCTCTCGGCCTGACGCTCCGACCTCATCCGGCTGAGGGCCCGACCGACTTTCATCCCGGCCTGATGGAGGAAGAGCGCGCGATGCTGCCCTGTGCCGTGACAACCTACCTGAAGGGGTTGGAGAGCGAAACCCCCTGGGCGGCAGGGTGCGTGGGATGCCCGACACGGAGCCGGCTCGGCGCCGGTGTCAGCTCGGCACGATGGGCGACTCGAGCCTCGATCCGCGGGACGCCCCCTCGACGCCTTCGCGAACGTTTCACGGACGGCGGCCGACGATAACCTGGGTGAAGATCTGGTCGGTCGGAAACCTGGATTCCTCTGTCCGGTTGCCTTCATCAATAGCAATGGACTCTGTAGATGACGACCAGCGGGTTCGGGACTGGCCCGGTTAACGGGCCGTCCGCCTACCGACCTACCGACCTGCCTGCCTGCCTGCCCGCTAGGGAGTCCGATCGCCCGGTGCCGGGCCATCGGATGGCAACAATCTGGCCCGCGATACGTCACGAGGCTGCCGCCTTACTCACGGCGAGCGCGGCCGCGTTCACCGTACGCGCACAGTCCACCCAACCAATCAGCCCAAGGACACAACGATGGAACACATCATCCGCCTCTGGAGGACCGCCCGCTCTGCCGCGATGCGTGAAAACACCTCGCGGCGGCTGGCCGATCGGCGCCGACGTCCGCGTTCGCGTTCGCGGCGCTGGCTGGCCATGGAACCGCTCGAGGGCCGGCAGATGCTCTCGACCTTCACGGTCACCAGCAATGCCGACTCCACGGCCGCCGGCACCCTGCGCTGGGCGATCACCGAGTCCAACGCCACCGCGTCCACCGCCTCGGCCCCCAACCAGATCGCGTTCAACCTGCCCGTCTCCGAGCAGACCAACGGCGAGTACACCATCGCGCTGAACTCGGCCCTGCCGGCGCTGGTTCATCCCGTTGTCATCAACGGCGGGAGCCAGCCCAGTTCCGGCGGCCAGCCGGTCGTCCAGGTCGACGGCAAGCTCGCGGGCTCGCAGGCGAGCGGGTTCCAGGTCGATTCAGGAGCATCCGGCAGCGCGATCAAGGGGCTGACCATCACCGACTTCACGTCCTCAGTCGCGTTCTCCACCGGCGGCGTGCTCGTCGACGGCGCCTCCAATGTGACCATCTCGAACGATGACCTTGGAGTGCTGAAAATCGGCACGGGCATCCTGGCGGAAGGCAATAGCATCGGCGTCCTGCTGGAAAACGGCGCCAGCCATGACATCGTCAGCGGCGACGTCATCGCCGGCAACAGGAATGACGGCGTGGTCCTGTTCGGTACGGGCACGGAATACAACGCGATCGTGGGGGATGAGATCGGCCTGCCGGGAGGCGCGGTGCCCAACAACGTCGGCGTCGACGTCGACGCGCCCAACAACACCATCGGCGGGACCTCGGCGGCCGATGCCGACGTCATCACGGGCAACTCCAACGTTGGGATCGAGATCGACGGGTACGGAACGAGCGGAAACCTCGTCGAGGGGACCAGCGTCACCGCCAACGGCTACGCCGGCATCGAGATCGAACTCGGGGCCTCGGGCAACACCGTGGGCGGCACGGCCGCCGGCGCCCGCGACGTCATCTCCGGCAACGGGACCTACGGCGTGCTCGTCTTCTTCGACGCCAACGCCAACGTCGTCGAGGGCGACTTCATCGGCATCGACGCGACCGGCACGCTCGCCCAGGGCAACGTCGACGGCGTCGAGATCGACCGTGGGTCATCCCACAACACGATCGGCGGCACAACCGCGGCCGCCGCGAATATCATCTCGGGCAACAGCCTCGACGGCGTCCAGATCTCCGACTCGGGGACCACGGGCAACGTCGTCGAGGGCGACGCCATCGGCACCGACCTCAATGCGCTCGCAGCGATTCCCAACGCCCGCGCCGGCGTGACCATCCAGAACGGCGCGAGCGACAACACCGTGGGCAGTACGACCCCGGACTCGACCAATATCATCTCGGGCAACACCGAGTTCGGAGTCTGGATCATCGATGGCGGAACCACGGGCAACGTCGTCGAGGGGGACCTCATCGGCACGGGCCTGAACCCGGGGACGTCGGTGCCCAACGGCACGGGCGTCGAGATCGCCGCCGGGGCGTCGGGCAACTCGATCGGCGGGCCGGCCGGGGCCCCCGTCAATTTCATCCTGGACAACACCAACACGGGCGTCGAGATCACCGACCCGGGCACGAGCCACAATGTCGTCGCGGACTCCGGGATCGGCTTCAGTAACTTCGCCGGCGTGGCGATCCGTAACGGGGCGGCCGACAACACCGTGGGATCCCCGGCGCCTGGCTCCAGCACCGTCATCTCCGGGAACGAGGTCTACGGCGTCGACATCCAGGACGCCGGGACGGATGGAAACACCGTCATCAACGCCGACATCGGCACCAACTTCGGCGGCCAATCTGCCTTCGGGAACGGCACAGCGGGGGTGATCATCCAGAGAGGGGCGGCTGGGAACGTCCTGCGGCAGGATGTCATCTCGGGCAACAGCGTGTACGGCGTGTTCATCACCGGCCAGGGATCGGCCGGCAACGTCGTCGAGGGCGACTTCATCGGGACAAACAGTAACGGGACGAGCTCCGTGGGCAATGACGACGGCGTCGACATCGGCGGCGGGGCTTCCGACAACACGATCGGCGGCACAACCGCGGCCGCCGCGAATGTCATCTCGGGCAACAGCCTCGACGGCGTGCAGATCTCCGATTCGGGGACCACGGGCAACCTCGTCGAGGGCAATTTCATCGGCACCAACAGCAACGGGACCGTGGCGATTCCCAACGCCCGCGCCGGCGTGACCATCCAGGCCGGGGCGACCGGCAACATCGTCGGCGGGACGTCTGTCACCGACCGCAACGTCATCTCGGGCAACACCCAGTATGGCGTCTGGATCATTGACGGCGGGACCACGGGCAACGTCGTCGAGGGGGATTTCCTCGGCACCAACGCGGGCGGGACCGGCGCGCTGGCCAACGGCAACGGCGTCGTCATCGCCTACGGGGCGTCGGACAACACCATCGGGGGAAGCAGCGCGGCGGCCGAAGACCTGATCTCGGGCAACACCAACGAGGGCGTCGTGATCACCAGCCCCGGGACGATGGGCAACGTCGTCGCGTCGGACGACATCGGCACCCAGGCCGTCGGGTTCTACGCCGTGCCGAATGTCACGGGCGTGCTGATCGAGGGCGGCGCCAGCAATAACCTGCTCGAGAACAACGTCATCGGCGGCAACTCGTGGGACGGCGTCGCGATCACGGGCTCGGGCACGAATGCGAACGAGCTGCTCGACAACGGGATCGGCGTCAATTCCGCCGACGGCATCGGCGTGCCGAACTGGAACGGCGTGCAGCTCGTGGGCGGCTCGGCCGACAGCTACCTCTATCAGAACGTCGTCGCCGGCAACCATTCCGACGGGATCTACCTGGAGCAGACGCAGGGCAACGACGTCAGCAGCAACTGGGTCGGGATCAACAGCAACGGCGTGGCCTTCGGCAACGGCGAATATGGGATCATCCTGGTTGACGGCGCCTCCAACAACCTGATCGTCAGCGACAACGTCCAGAACAACGACGCCGGCGGGATCGCCACCTTCGGCACCGGCTCGGGCAACCAGTACTACGGCAACTACTCGGCCAACAACGGCGGGGGTAACAATTACATCTGGGATTGAATTGATTCCTCCAGGGGACCCGGCGCTGTCAGTCGCCGGGTCCTGACTCCTGGGTAGGGCTCGCGGAGAAACCCGGCGACTGAAGTCGCCGGTTCTCCGGATTTTCATTTCCTACAGCACCGACGAGCGCAGCTCCGGGAACACCTTGCCGACCTTGCCGAGCAGGTAATCGCCGTAGGTCCCCTGGAATTCGTGCACACTCGATCGGTCCCAGCGCTCGTCGCGGTCATCTGGCGGGAGATCCCGCCCCGGCAGCTCGATCGGCCGGACCGGCGCGAAGAAATTCGGGTCGAAGAAAAAGGGGAACGAGAGCCGGTCGCGGGGCGCCGGGTTGCGCACGCGGTGCGGCGTCGAGCGATACCGCCCGCCCGTCATCCGGTCGAGCATGTCGCCGATGTTGCAGACGAACGAGCCCACCACCGGCGGGGCGGGCACCCAGCGCGAGCGCGACCTGACCTCCAGGCCGCCGGCATCGTCCTGCAACAGGATCGTCAACAGGCCGTAGTCCGTATGCTCGCCGACGCCCCAGAGGCCGAGACCCAGGTCGGCTGGCGGCGGGTAGTTAAAAATGCGGAAGAGGGTCAATGGCTCGGCCATGCCGTGATCGGCGAAATACGACTCCTCCAGGCCCAGGCTGAGGGCCAGCCCGGCCATCAGCCGGTGGCCCAGGGCGGTCAGCGCGGCCATGTACGCGAGCACCGCCGAGCGCAGGCCCTCGGGCTTCTCGGGGAACAGGTTGGGACCGTGGAGCGGCGTTCCAGCCCCGACCCTCGGATCGTCCGGCGGCAGCTCGGCCCCGAAGTACAGCCCTTCCTTTTGATCGGGTTTGCCCGAGGTCAGCTCGCCGCCGACGCGGAAATAGCCCCGCCAGGCCCTCCCGCCGAGCGCCATGCGGATCTTCAGCTTGGTGTCGACATCCAGCGCGAAGAACTCGCGGCTCAACTCGTGCAACCGCCGCTGAAGATCCTGGTCCACGCCGTGTCCGACGACGTAGAAAAAGCCGCTCTCACGACACGCGTCGCCAAGCTGATTCGCGACGGCCCGTTGCGAGGCCCGGCCCGCGACCAGATCGCTCACGTCGACGATCGGGATGTGCTCGAAGTCGCTGCCGTGTCCCACGAGCCCCTCCGGAGTCGGTATCTCACTCGCCGGCGGCGGGATCGGCCTCGGCCTCGGCCTCGTCGTCGTCGTCGCCGTCATCCTCGACGCCCACCCAGAGCTCGGCCACCGTCGTGGCGAACCCGTGCAAAACCAGGCTGTCGATCGCCTGCTCGTCGCGAAAGACCGCCTCGGACCAGGTGTCGCCGCGGCGGGTGAGCACCGTGACCTTCCGCTCCAGTGGGTCGACGATCCAGTATTCATCGAGCCCGTAGGCCAGGTACTCCTCGCGTTTGGTCACATAATCGCGATCAACGCTGCCGCGGGAGACGACCTCGGCGGCCAGGGCGGGCTTCCGCCGGCCGCGCCAGTCCCTGGGCGCGCCGCGGAGGACGACGCCGAGGTCCGGGTTGCGCCCCGAGGCCAGCCCAGGGATGAGGAACTGGAACTCGTTGCCGCCGCCGTAGCGGTGGATGACGCCCGGATGCTGTCCGTCGTACCGGCCGACGCCGCGATAGAGGTTGCACACGACGACGCCATGCGGATCATTGGCGACCTGGTTCACCTCGAGCACTCCCCGCGCCAGCTCGTAGCGATACCCTTCGACGACGTCGGCGTCGAGAAATTCCTCGAGGGTCATCGTTCGGCCGTGGTCGGCCGGTCCGATGCGAAGGTGCGTTGAGACGGTCGCCATGCGCGGTTGGTCCCTTCGATCCGAGAGGCCGAAGACCTTCCTCCATCCCGATTCTACCTCCCTCGCG
>JAKAUH010001002.1 GCA_021818605.1 Planctomycetota bacterium | reverse complement strand
CCGTCGCGTATCCGATCCCAGCGGTGCTGGAGCAGGTTGTCGTCATAATCCACGGCCACGCGAACGCCCGCGCGCCGAAGCACGGCGATGGCGGTGTGCTCTTCCGGGCGCCAGCAATAGCTCATCTGGACCACATCAGCCGCGGCCGCTTCCGCCAGCACCCGCGGCGAGAATCCGTGGCCGGCGAAGACCAGCTTCGCGCCGGGGAACGCACGGCACGGCTCGGCCAGCCGCCAATACTGGCAGGGGTTCCAGGCCGACAGCAGGAAGTTGACCCTCACAGTTCCTCCGTCTGGATGCCGACCTCGACCATCGGCAGCCGGGCCAACTGGTCGTTCATCGTCCCTTTGATAGCCCAGCCGACGTGGCGCAAGGTGACCGCCTTCACCTGTCCGGCCGACATGCCGGCCGTCTGCCCCACGGTGCCGTCCGAGTGCACGATGGGCAGCGGGTTCATGTAGTCGGAATAGTCCTGGCGGCGCCCCAGCGTCCACACCAGCGCGCGCGCGTAATCGCGCGAGGTCTGAGCCAGCAGCTCGGAAGTATTGCCCTGGGTGACGAAGACGCTCACGGCAAAGACGTGCTCGGCGGCGAGCGCCATCTGCTCGTCGGGCGCGAACGGCGATTCGATGGGCTCGACCAGCGCCTCCGGCGGGTTGTTGTACAGCTCCTGCTCCGCCTTGTGATAGGCGTTGATGCCGGCGGTATAGTTTGCCGCCGGGTTCACCTGCTGGAGGTTAGCCAGGAAGTCACGCTGCAAGATGGCGATGATCTGGTCGAGGAGCGACTCGACCAGCAGCGGGGTGTAGTCCGGGGCTCGGGACGCCATCAGTTCTTCTCCCAGGGCAGCGGCCAGTGCGGATATTTGGCCTTGGCGGCGTGGAGCTGGCCGACCTCGGTGGGCGTCAGGCCGCGGCGGAAGCCGGCGGAGCTGGCGATCTGGATCAGATACATTTGCGCGATGCGCATCATCTCGCGCTTGGCCGCCTCGGGGAGCGCGATCTCCTTGCGCTGCGGCATGCGGTCGGTGCCCGTCTGGTGGTAGATTCCGTAGGGAATTTCGCTGCCGACCGTCAGCGACTGCGGCGTGGCTTTGAATATCGAGCCCGGCGCCTTGGGGCCCGTGAGCGACGCGACCAGACGCCCGGTGCGTTCGAGGATCGGCCTTCCCGGGAAGCGCCGCGCCTTCCACTCGGCGTATTTCTCGCTGAGCGGCGCCCATCTCCCCGGACCCGCATCGCCCTCGGTGGCGAAGGTCTGGCGAAGGTGCGCGTAGAAGTTATCGCCGAACACCGGCCAGATCGGGCGCCAGTCCGCGATCCCATCGGTGAACCGGGCCAAGCCCCGGTCCATCTCGACTTCGCCCGCCACGACCATGCGGAAGCGGAACATTACGCGCCCGCCTCCATTCGGGTGTGGAGTTCCCGCGCGCGGCGCACCGCCTCCCAGTCCCAGTTATCGGCGTCGAGCGAGAACCACCGCGCGCCCTTTTGCCCAGGGTCTATCACGACGCCGCTCGCGCCGGCGCGGCCGGCGGCTTCGAGAAACCGGATCACGTCGGCTTTGCCGCCGTGGCGAACGACCCGCGCCATCGGCAGCTTCGCTCTCTGCGCCGCTTCGTCGGCGTAGGCGCGCGCCGAGAACAGGCACGGCCAGCCGCGGCGATTCGCCAGCGGCCGCTTGGTGAAAGCGTGCTCGACGGTCCACCACTCGGCGTCAACGATGAGGGGGTCGCTCATAGCAGCTTGTCCTTGGTGAAGATCGTCCGCGTGATGGGCGGCGTCACGCTGTAGGCGTTGTCCGGCTCGAAGACCGCTCCCGGCACATAGCCCCCGAGCTGGGGCCCAGGATCCTGCGTCTTCGCCGCTCCGCCCAGGAAGTTCTTGTCAAAGTCGCCTGAGCGGAACGCCCCCATCAGGCCCGACCGGCCGTCCTTGCCGTACAGCTCCTCGCGGATGCCGTCGAGCAGCTTCCAGTCGCCGGTCTGGCCCATCCCGGCCCAGATGGCCTCGCCTAGCATCACCTGCGCCATGAGCTTGTTGAGGTTGGCGAGGATCGTCGAGGCGTCGGAGGTGAGGCCGACGACCGAGTACCCGCGCGACAGTGCGACGGCCTCCAGCAGGTCCGCCTTCTCGTTAACCCAGTTCTGAATCTGGCCGTCCGATATCGCGTTCGCCGGCGCGCCGCTCGCGGTGCCCCCGGCGCCGGTGTCATCGGCCTGAATCTGCTGGACCGTGAAGGTCGTTGCGGTCGGCACGCTTAGGATGACGAAGGTGCCGTCGAAATTCGTGGCGCCCACCGGGGCGACGCCGGCGATCACCACCGACCATCCCGCGGCATAGCTGTGCGGGGCGGCGGTGGTGAGCGTCGCGACGTTTGCGGCCCGGGCCGCGCCGGAGAGGATTTGGAAGGGTCCGGAGCGGCGGAAACTCGGAAACCGCGCCGCGACCTCGTCCACTGTTGTGAATTGCGCCATCTGCTTTGGGCTCGCCACCGGCGACAAGCCGCGCCGGGCGGGTGAGTTCCGATCTCGACGCCGAAGCGCCTTAGGCGGCGCGCCGGTGGCTTCTGGTTAGGGGCTGGCCGAAGCCAGCCCCGGACATGGGACTAGGCGAGCGTCGAACCGACCGCGAACGCGAAGTTGCCGTACCCGACGTTGTACCGGCTGTCGGCGCCATAGAAGAACTTCTTCCGGCGCCAGACGGCTTCGGACGTGTTGGGATTGGTCAGCTGCGTCATCTGCGGCTTCTTCCGCCACTGGAAGATGAACGGCCGCGCCCCCGGATTGCCGGTGTGCACCACGAACCAGGAGTGGTCCGTGATGTAGGCGCTGACGAGTAGGCTCGCCGAGTTGCGCCAGACGTTGGCCGCCAGCGTGCCGGCCACCGTGCCGCCGGCCATCGGGCCCGGCGAGGCGATGAACTCGCTGTTGAGCAGCGTCCGCGCGGTCTCCTCGTTTTTCGGCCCGACCACCAGCAGGGTCTTCTTGCTGGAGAGGTCCGGATCGAGCGGCCGCCCCTTGTCGTCGAGGGCCGCGCGCAGCGTCTGGATCGCGGTGCCGTAGTTGGCGTCGTTCAGCGCCACCGCGGCCAGGTTGTTGTTGAGCCACACCTTGCCGCCGTTCGAATGGTCGGCAAAGTAGTTGATGCCATCCCACGCCTTCGCCGTGAAGCCGCCGACGAGGAGCGAGAACGCCAACTGCCGGGGATGGCGCGCCGCCTCGTGGGCCAGCCCCGCGATCAGCGGCTTGACCAGATGCAGCTTGTCGTCCTCGAAGGTGTTGCGGTCAATCTCGACCGATGCTTCCCAGTCGAGGTTGCGGATGGCGAAGTTGTTGCTGGTGGCTCCGTTCGGCTGCCGCTCGTCGGTCCACTGACGCATGCGCGGCCCCGAGCCGAGCCAGTTGTAGGACTCCATTTCGGTCGTGCTGGTCACCTCTTCGCAAAAGTCCGGCACGCCCACCTCCGACTGGAGGAAGACGGACTGGAACGTCGCCACGAAGTTGGTGAACACCGCCGCGAGAAACTGTTGGGTGATAACGGCCACGGGATCTGATCTCCTTAACGGTGGATTTCGCGGCGCATCTCATCTCGGACCCGGCGCCGCGCCGCGCGGCGCCGGATCCGGTTGAGGCTAGACCACGGCGCCGGTGATCTGGACGCCGACCGTGCCATCGCCGGGGATTTCGACGATGGTCCCGACCTTGATGCTGGTGGCTCCGGCCGTCGCCGATACGTAATTGTCGGTGATGCCGTAAACCACCTGCCCCAGTTCGGGAGTCGCGTCGCCGGTGTTGTAGTAGAAGATCCCGCGCCGCTCGACCAGCACTTGGCCGGCGGCCGCGAGGGGATCGGCCTGCGTCGGATCGCCGCCCCCGAGTGCGCCGGTTCGCGCCACGCCGGCGAAGCTGGCCGGCTGCGTCGCCGCATTGCCCACCAGTGGCAGGACATTGCCGGCGCCGTCCCAGACGACGAGAGCGCCCTGGTAGACGGTCTTCGCCGCGGTGACGGGCGCGGCGATCACCTCGCCATCCTGGCGCCGGGTATCGAAGGCGCCGGACAGAAATACGGTGCCCAGCGCCAGCGGGAAGAGGTGGAAGAAGGAGAGCCACACGGCCGCGTGGTGCAGCGCGAGCAGCAGGAGTAGGAACGTGAGACTGATCAGAGGGTGCATGTTGTTTGTGTCCTTCCTTGGATTTACTTGCGAGCGGCCCCGCTGCTACTCGCCCTCCGGCCGCGCCAGCGCGGCCTTCTTGGCCTCAAGCACCTTGGCGGGATCGTTGCCGAGCTGCCTGGCGACCGCCAGCTCCTCGGCCGACAGCTGTACCGGTTCGCCCGAGCCGAGATGGCCGGAGCCGTTCACGTCGAAGCTGACCGCCTTGGGCATCGCTTCCACCATCGCCCGGAAGAGTTCGATGTCCCTGTGCGCGATGCGCTCGAACTTGGCCCGCTGCGCCGGCAGAATCTTACCCGCCCGCACCGCGGCGTCCAGCTCGTAATCGGCGACGAAGGCCCGGAACACGCTGCCCTCGACCACTGCGCCAGTGGGGACCTCCAGCCGGTGATATTCCCGGCGTCCCTTTTCGTCCTTCGGCACCGACGAGAGCGTGATGACGGTGGCTTTGCCGGCCGCCATTCCCACCTTCGTCGCGATGGCCTTGACCACCGCCGAGGACAGCTTCTTGGCGCCTGGAACCCCGGACAGCAGGGCGATCCGGCGCGCCTGTCTGCGGGCGTTGGCCTCGGCGCCGCCGGCGGCGTCGTCATCGTCGTCGCCGTCGTCCGCGCCCTGGCCGTTCTGGCCCGGGTCCTCATCGTCGTCATCGTCGTCGTCGTCGTCCGGCGACGGGACGGCGGACAGTGCGTTTTTGACCTCCCCGGAGTCGGCGAAGAACTGCTGGTCCTTGCCGTCCTTGGTGGCGGGGATGTCCTCATGCTGGATGAGGAGGTTCCCCTTGTTATCCCCGTCAGTGATCGGGGAGACCGTGACTTTCTTCATGTTCGCCATGGGCTGCTGCTCCTTGTCGCTCCCCTCGCGGGGCTGAATCTCCGTTTCATCGGCAGCCGGCAAAACCACCGACATCGTGATCGGCGGCATGTCGAGAAACGGGCGGTTGGTGAGCGCGATGCTTAACAGCGTCGCGCCCTGATCCTTGCCGGTCTGGTGGTTCGCGTAGTTCACCGCGAACGCCGGCGAGATGTATTTGTACTGATCGTTCTGCACGAGCTTCACCGTCTCGCCGGTGAACTGCGCCCAGCCCCACAAGATGCCGTCGGCATCCGGCGCGGCGTCCAGCTCCTTCAGCCAGCCCGCCGCTGGAATCGGATTGCCCTCAGCCTCCTCGGGGTGCTCGATGGTGTGCTCATAGCTGAGCGGCACCTCGACCGGCCGCGCCGCGAAATTCGCGATCATCTGCGCCGCCGTCTCCGGCGTGATGTTCAGCTTGCGGCCGCCGTAGACATAGCGCCCGAGCTTGATGATCGGAATGCGCACCAGGCCGTCGCGCTCGTCGAGGCCCGCCGCAAGCTGGAAGAACGCCCGGATGACGGCGCCCAATTTGTGCTCTTTTTCAAACTCGGAGGCGTCAATGCCGAACTTGCGCGCCTGCGCCATGACTTTCCGCAGGACGCCGGCCTTTTTGTCCTCCGGGATGCCTTCCGTCTCGTTGAACCGCGCCATCGCGTCGCGGACGTGCCCTGCGTCGTCAATGCGCAGTTTCCAGGTCGAGGGCTTTTCCGGGTCGGGTACGTACGCGAAATCCTCGGCGTAGAGCTTCTTTCCGTCGAGCACCGAATATTTCCTCATGCCTGTCCTCCCTCGTCCTTGAACACGGCCACCCACATGCACCGGCACTGGTCGCCGCCGGCGCAGTCGGGATTGGGCACCTCCGGCAGGTCCTCCTCGGTCCCTTCCTTGCCGTCCGCTTCCTGGCACGCCCCGCAGGTGTTCTCGTCGAGCAGCGCCGAGTAGATGAAGCGGTCAATCTCATCGCGGACCGCGTTGAATTCGTCCTGGCGCCCGCTCGAAATTGCGGAT
>JAKAUH010000292.1 GCA_021818605.1 Planctomycetota bacterium | reverse complement strand
GGCGAGCAATTTGTGGCGCAAACCATTGATTGCAAGGTATTTGTGGCGTCCGCCTGCTGCAGGGATTCCTGAGGCCTCTGAAGCGACGGAGCAGGGGAGGCACCCAGATGCTCGCGCGCCAGGCGGTGAAGATCGGGCTCGGAGGATTCCTGGCGCTGGCGTTCCTGTGGGCGTCGGTCTTCGTAGTGATCCACGACTTGAGGGATCAGAACGACGTGCGTCGGCGCTCGGGCCGGAGCTCGTCGACCTGGGGGCCGGCCGTCGGATCGCAGCCATCGAGGCCCGAGATGCCCCGCTTCGGCGCAGGGGGCTTTGAGAACGGCGGGTATGGGACGGCCGTGCGCTTCACCCGCGAGATCCGGGACCGCACGTCGCTTGGGGAGCTGAGCGGGGCGTACGCGAGCCGCGGTCGGCGGGGTCTGGCCGAGCGGATGGCCAGGCTGGAACGGCTACCGCGCGACGCGGTGGATCCCACGTTCCCCCGGCTACGTGCCCAGGCGTCGGTCGTCTACCTCCTCATGTACGAGGGGCGTTTCGCCGAGGCCGCCGAGTGGACCGAACGTGCTCTGCGGGAAAACCCGGGCGCTCCGCCAAGCCTGCTGGCCAACCTCGAGGCCCTCCTGGGCGTGATCCACCTGAGGCGCGGCGAGACGGAGAACTGCCTGGAATGCCGCGGCCCGTCAAGCTGCATCTTCCCCATCGCCGTCGAGGCGGTGCATCAAAAGCCGTCCGGCTCGCGCGCGGCCATCGAGCACTTCACGTCCTACCTGCGGAAACGGCCCGACGATCTGGGCGTGCGCTGGCTCCTGAACGTGGCCTACATGACACTGGGCGAGTATCCCGACAGTGTCCCGTCCGAGTGGCGAATCCCGCTCGAGTCGTTCCGCTCGCACGTGGACATCGGGCGCTTCGAGAACGTCGCGGCCGAGGCCGGCCTGAACACGCGCGGTCCGAACATGGCCGGCGGCAGCGTCCTCGACGACTTCACCGGAGATGGACTGCTGGATGTGTTCACGACTTCGTTCGACCCCGACCTCGGCGCGTCGCTGTTCGTCAATCGCGGCGATGGAACATTCGAGGATCGGTCCAGACTCGCCGGGCTGAAAGGGCAAACGCTGGCGCTGAACTGTGCCCAGGCCGATTACGACAACGACGGCAGGCTCGACGTGGTGCTGCTCCGCGGCGGCTGGGAGAACGCCGCGCGGATGTCGCTGCTGCGCAACGTCGGCGATGGCCGCTTCGAGGACGTGACCGTCGCCGCGGGCCTCGGCGAGCCAATCGCGGCGCACTCGGCGGCCTGGGGCGACTTCGACAACGACGGGCGGGTGGACCTGTACGTCTGCGGCGAGTTCGCCGCCACGTCCAGGGCCGGGCTTTTTGCCGGCGATGGCTCGCTCATCCCCGGCGATCCCCGCAACCACGGCCGCCTCTATCGCAACAACGGAAATGGCACCTTCACCGACGTCGCCGAGCGCGCGGGCGTGCGTAACAACCGCTATGCCAAGGGCGCAGCCTGGGGCGACATCGACGGGGATGGAGACGCCGACCTGTACGTCTCCAACCTGGGCCAGGAGAACCGCCTCTATCGCAACAACGGCGACGGAACATTCGCCGATGTCGCGACCGAGCTGGGAGTCGCCGGGCCGGTGGCGAGTTTCTCCTGCGGGTTTCTCGATTACGACAACGACGGACGACTCGACCTGTTCGTGATCGAGTACAACGCCTCGCTCGAGCAGTGGGTGGCCAGCCAGCTTGGCCAGAGGGATGGCAATCCGAGTCATCCATGGCTGTACCACAACGAAGGCGCGGCCGGCTTTCGCGAGGTGGGCGCCACGGCGGGGATGGATCGCATTGTCATGGGGATGGGGATGGGGATGGGCGACATAGACAACGACGGATATCTCGACATCTACATTGGAACGGGCCGGCCCGATTATTCATCACTGATGCCCAATGTCCTGTACAAAAATGTGGAGGGGCGCCGGTTCGAGGATATCAGCATGTCCTCCGGCACCGGGCACCTTCAGAAGGGGCACGGCATCTCGTTAGGCGACTACGATCGCGACGGCGACGTTGACATTTTCATTGAAGTCGGCGGCGCCGTGCCGGGCGATCGCGCGACCAATCTGCTGTTCCGCAACCCGGGCCAAGGCCGCCACTGGCTGGAGGTGAAGCTGATCGGCACGCAGACGAACCGCGCCGGCATCGGCGCGCGGATCCAGGCCGATTTCACCACCCGTTCCGGGTCGAAGCGATCGGTCTTTCGCCAGGTCGGCGCGACATCCACCTACGGCGGCAGCTCGCTGGTCGAGCACATCGGCCTGGGCGATGCCGGGACGGTCGACACGCTCACGATCACCTGGCCGGCGAGCCGCACGACCCAGACGTTCCGCTGCATCCCGGCCGACCGGACGATCGAGGTCACCGAGGGCGCGTCGGAGTACCGGGAGCTGGCCCGGCCGGGAGCGTTGCCGGCAGCGGCCCGCCCGGCCGGGGCAGACCCGGCAGAGCGGACTGCGCCGGCGCCCCGATGACCTCGGGCGCGGGCCGCGTTGGGACAAAGCCAGGCGGGATGGCGGGTTCCAAATCGACCCGATCGATCCTCAGGCCCGGCCGTTGCTTGCGCAGTCGCTCGAGGCCCTTCGCGGTGACCTTCGTTCCCCAGAGATCGAGCGTCCGCAGGCTCTCGAGCCCGGCCAGGTGCTCAAGTCCGGCGTTGGTGATCCGATCGCCCGAGAGCGAGAGGCTGCGCAGATTGACCAGGTTTTTGATGTGGGCCAGGCCCGCGTCGCTGACCTTCGTTCCCCGGATCTGCAGCGAGTCCAGCTTTTCGAGACCGGCCAGGTGCTCGAGTCCGGCATCGGTAATCCCGTTGCTCGAGAGCGAGAGGCTACGCAGGTTGACCAGGTTCTTGATATGCGCGAGCCCGGCGTCGCTGACACCGCGGATCTCCAGTTCACTCAACGAGTAGAGCCGGCCGATGTGCGGCATGGCGGCGTCATCCAGGCTCGTGCCTGGCCAGATTCCACTGAGCGTGGGCAGGATCAAGCGGACGGCACCGGGGCCCAGCGCGCCGATCTTCTTCAGGTAGGCGAAATCCTCGTCAGTTGGCTGTGGCAGGACGCGATTCGTTTGCCGCAACAGTGTGGCATAGGATGAGGCAATGTTCATCAGTTGCAATCGCTCTTCCCTCGGCGCACCTTGGTTGAAGTCCGCCTCGTCGAGCCATTCCCAGAGGATCGGCGCCCGGCGGTCGTCGAGTTGGTCGCGGTAACTCCCCGGCATGTGCTTTCGCGCCGCGACGATATCGCGATGCTTTGGACCGAGGATCGAGGCCTCGATGGCGAGCGCCTGGCGGAGGAGTTTCTCGGCGTCGTCGAACCGCCGGGCCTCCATGGCGAGGTCGGCTCGCTCGACGAGGGCACTTGCAACGTCGTCGCTGTTATCGCCGCGGAGCCTGGCATAAACGCGCTGGCGCTTCTCTAGTTGCCGGTCCGCCTTGACCCAGTCCTTCCGCTCGCGCGCGGCCTCGGCCAGCACAAACAACGCCGACGCCTGTTTTGTGCTGGGCGGCGCCTTGGCGGCTTCCTGGAGCTTCAGCCACCGCGTCATGTACGGCTCGGCATCCGTCCACCGTTTCCGGATCGACCAGAGCTGGCCGAGATTGAAGACGATCCGCGCGGTCCCCTTCTGGTCAGGCGGGCGAGCCTTCTCGTAGATCGCCAGGGCATGCTTGTAATACTCGCTCGCGATTCTGGCATGCCGGTCCCACTCCGATTCGCCCTTCGCCGATCCATGCAACCTGGCCTGGAATTCGGCGAACCCGCCCTCCGACTGTGCGACATTGAGGGTGCCCAGATCCTCGAGCACGCTGGCCACCTCGGGACTATTGGCGCCCGAACTCTTCTCCCGGATGGCCAGCGCCCGCTTCAGCAGGGGCTCGGCCTGGTCGAAATCCCTTCGGACCGTCCGTAACGTGGCCATTGTCGTCAGTGCCCGGGCGATCTGCGGATCCTCCCGGTTCTTCTTCTCCAGGATCGCCACGGCCCGCGCGAGCATCGGATCGGCTGGGTTCTCCTTTTCGTCGAGCTTCACGGCATGAACCAATGACAGGTTGATCAATGCCAAGGCGACATCCGGGTGGTTCGGGCCCCTGTGCTTCTCGATGATCGCCAGGGCCCGGCGCAGCAGCGGCTCGGCCTCGGCATATCTCGCCCGCAAGGTCAGGTAAACGCCCAGCCCCTCGAGAGGTATCCCGAGCTCCAAATCGTCAGCGCCCCGCTTCTCCAGCTTCGCCACCAGCTCCCGTAGACTCTTTTCGTCGACCGCCCTGGCTTCGAGATTGCGGAGCTCGACGGCCTTCTCCGGCCCGTCGCCTTTTCGCCCCGGGATGCCGCCCGGATCCTGTGTGGTCAGCAGCACCGCGACCACGAGCCCGATCGTCGCCTGGCCGAACATGGTGAACCTCCTTGCTGGTGGGCGCGTTGCTCCTGCTTCGGATTCACGGATTGCCGTCGTCGGGCAATGATACCGCGTAAGAGGAGCCATGGCATGTCCGTTCTCTGAAACGAACCCCGCATGGACAGTCGTATTCCGAAAGCGGGGCCAGGCGAGCGGGGGCGTCAGCGCCCGGGTGTCTCTCGAGGCCTGGGCGGCCTTGAGCCCCCGAATGGGGGCGGCCTTGAGCCCCCGAATGGGGGCGGCCGGACTTAGCCAGGGGGCGTCAGCCCCCTGGGGATCGAGCAAGCGCGGGAACCCTTTTCTTTTCTTCACCAAGCCCCCGGAGGGGGCGACAGAGCGTACACTCTCATTGGAATACCTCGATTTTCTGGAACCCCCGGGCCGACGCGCGAGACGGAGACAGGAAAGGGCGATGGCGATCACCTTCACCAGGCTTATCTACCACGTCATCCTCAGCACCAGACGCCGCGAGGCTCTCATCTCGGCCGGCCTGCGCAACGATCTGTATGCCTACATCGGCGGTATCGTGCGCGCCCAGAAGAGCCTGCTGGTGGAAATCGGCGGCATGCCGGACCACCTGCACCTGGTTATCCGCACCCGGCCCGACCTGTCGGTGACCGAACTGATTCGTCTGGTGAAGTCCAACTCGTCGAAATGGGCGAACGAGCGACCGGGTTCGATCGGACAGTTCGCGTGGCAGGAAGGTTATGGGGCCTTCACCGTGAGCTCCTCGCAACTGACAGCGGTCTGCGAATACGTCCGAAACCAGGCCGAGCACCACCGCACCAGGACGTTGCATGACGAGTATGTCGAGTTCTTGAGGCGGCATGAGATCGAATTTAATGAGGCTTACCTGTGGTCTTGAGGCCGTGGAGCGCCAGCCTTTCCGGGGTCTGCCAACGGGGTGTCGCCGGCCGGGCCTGCCGCCTCCTGCGGGGGCTCGGCGGGAAGGAGAGAGCAAAGGAGAGACGATTACCTGGCCCGAGCCCAGGGGGCTCACGCTCCCTGGCTACGTCCGATCGCCCCCATTCGGGGGCTCAAGACTGACCGGGCCTCGCCCGAGACCCGGACGCCGCCGCCTCCCGCTCGCCTCGTTCGGAAAGCCGACGCTCATCGGACAAGCCGCGGCGCCCCGATTGCGATCGTCCCCGCCTCGTCGACGACGATCCGAACGCGGGTGACACTGGACCCTTGCCAGTGCGGCAGCCGGACGACGGGCAGCAACGAATCCGAGTGCGCTCGCCCACGCGCACCCCGCCATCGGACGCTGCGCATGATCGTCCATCGGCCCTCCTCGCCGGCCCAGGAGACGCGGATCGGGCCGTTCAGCCGCGTCGCGTCGATTGCCAGCTCGAGATACCGCGCCTCGGGCACCGGAGCGTCAAAGCGATATTCCAGGTACGATCCCTCGTGCGTCGCCCGGAAGGTCTCGCCTTCGACTCGAGTCATTCCCGAAAGCCCGGTCAGACTGGCGGCCGACGACGTGGTCAATCGCGGGCCGCCGGCAGTCGCTTCGACGAGATACGGTGTCGCGTCCATGCCGCCGCAGAGGGCCTCGATGTCGCGCGGATCGAGGGCCGCCA
>JAKAUH010000081.1 GCA_021818605.1 Planctomycetota bacterium | reverse complement strand
TGGAGGCGGAAGGAAAAGTTCAGGTCGCTGTCGGGCCAGTCGACCATCCACATGCCGCCGCCCCAGCCGCCGCGATATCGCCCGCCGCCGCGACCGCCCCAGCCCCCTCCATATCCACCGCCCGAGTCGTACTCGACGCGGACGAACGTGAAGACATCGCGCTTGAACCGCTCGTCATTCTTCCAGTTGGGCACGCCATTGCGATCGGCCGGGAACTGCCCGGGCGCTCCCCGATACCGACGGCCGAACTGCGCCCAGGCCAGCCCGGACACAACCGCGACCAGGATCGGGATCACCAGCAGCATCGCGCGGCGGCGCTTCATGGTTCAGTTTCTCTTGATCGAGGTCGGGTTCGTGGCGGGAGCAGTCGCGGGAGCCGGAGTGGGAGTGGGCGGGCCGGTCGCGGCATTTCCGGCCAGCTCGAGCAAAAGCCTGTGCGCGTCGAGGAACCGCGGGGCCTCCTCGAGCGATTTGAGCACCTCGCGGCGCGCCTCGTCGCGGCGGCCCAGTTTCTGGAGCAGCCGGGCGAGTCGGTAATGAAGGTCGGAGGGGTCGGAGTCATCCAGCCGGGCGACCGCGCGATAGGCGCCGACGGCCTGATCCAGATCGCCCAGGCTCTCGCAAGCGACAGCCAGCCGCCGGTAGGGTGCGGCGATCAGCGGATTCACGGCGAGCAGTCGGTCGGCGTCGCGCACGACCGATTTCCAGTCGTGCGCGGTTTCCTCGATATCCAGCAGTCGCAACAGGGCCGGCGAGGCACTGCCGTCACGCGCCACCAGCTCCTCGAGCGCCTTGCGCTCGGCGGCGTCGTCCGACTGCTTGCGGGAGATCGCGGCCAGCAGCATGTACGGGTTCTCCGGCCCGACGTATTCGGGGTAAAGCGACCTGAGCGTCTCGACGACCTCCCGGGCACGCGCCAGCTTTCCTTCCTCGATCAGTTTGGCGGCCAGGCGCCGCAGGCCGGGGAAGCTCCTGGGGTGCTTCACGACCCACGCCGAGACGGCCGACGCGCTGGCATCGGGGGGCAGCTCGGGCTCGTCCCAGGTCGCGTGCGGCGCCACCCGCTGGGCGCGCTCGCGGGCGAACGCGGCGAACCGCTCGTCTAACTGTTTCAGCGTCATCCCGGTCCGCCGCGGCAGCGCCTCGTTGATCGGCACGCCGGCGCCCAGGTCGTCCAGCACCTGCTTGAGCGCCGGCAGACCGGCCCGCTCGACCAGGAACGCGACGGCCAGCTCCGACTCGTAGTAGGCAAATTGCAGGTGGGTCGAGGTCTTCGCGCCCAGGAACGCCGCGCTGAGCTGGCTCAGGGGCGTCAGCTCCTTGCCGAGGATCATCGCGCGGAACTTCGGGCTCATCGGTGTGGCCCACGACGGGTCGGCGCGCTCCTCCTCATAAACCGAGATCCCCTCGCTGAGCCACCGCGGCATCTTGTTCCGCGTCTTGCTCAGCGTCACCACGTGGCAGAACTCGTGCCAGAGCACGGCCTCCCAGCTCGACGGATGCGCGCCCTGGCTGGCCGGGCTATTCGCCGTGATCACCCGGCCGAAGCAGACGCCCAGCAATCCGTCGGCGCCCGGCAGGCCGAACGTGCGCACGGCGAACTCTCGCCGCTGGGGGAAGATCTCGACGATCACCGGCGTGGGCGGCGAGGCCCCATAACGCTCGGACAGCGTCTTCCTGGCGCGAGAAAGGAGCGCGAGCACCCGCTGGCCGTACAGGTCGGCCTCGCGCGGGTCCATCCGGACGACGAACCCGTCGCCCTGGAGGGTGCGGAACGTGGCGATCCGGTCGTGCAGCGTGGTGAGGTTGTACGCGACGACGTTGTAGGCGTCCCCGGCGAAAATCCCGGCGGCCAGCTTCCAGCCCTCGTCTTCTTCGCCCAGCCGCAGCAGATCCTGGCAGAGCTGGATCCTTGCCGGCTGGTAGTCCCTGTCGAACTCGAGGGCCCTGCGCTGATAGGCCGAGCCCTCGGCAAACCGGTACTTCTGCGAGAGCTTCCGGCCGATCAGGTGGTCGACCTCGGGATTGGCCGTCCACCGGGCCAGGGCCGATTTTCGCGCCGCGGCCTCGTCCTCGGCGTCGTTCCGCAGGTGCGCCAGCACGGCGAGATAGGCGAACGCCCGCGGCTCGTGCGGGTTGACCGCCTGCACCTGCTTGAGGATCGTGGCCGCCTCGTCGTACTTCTCGGCGTCGACCCGGTGGTCGACCCGCAGGAGCAGGCTGTCAACATGGTGCGGGTTCAGCTTCAGAGCCTCGGCCAGCTCCTTCTCTGAACCCGACTGGTCCTCGTCCGAGTAGGCGCTGGCCAGCAGGAAGTGATACCGCGGATCGGCGGCGGCTTCCCGGGGCGCCTTGCGGAGGGTCTCGGCGGCCAGCGCGAAGTCCTGCTTGGCCAGGGCGAGCTCGGCGATCGCCAGGTAGGCCTCGATCAGGCCCGGCTGCTCCTTGATGGCGGTGTCGTAGAACAGGTCCAGGACCCTGCGCGAGTCCTGCTTCGTCAGGAGGAAGTACCGGCCGAGCGCGACCCGCGCCTCCGGCGTGGCGAAGGTCTGGGGCGAGCCCTGCACGACCCGGTCGAGCTCCTCCATCAGCACGGGGACGGCGTCGGCCCGGCCGTTGTAGCGATAGACGTCGCGCGCCAGCAGCCGGAGGTTGATACTCGCCGGGAACCGGCGCATGCCCCGCTCGACGGTCTCCATCGCCTCCGCATAATTGCCGCGCTGCATCTCGGCGCGGACCTTGAGGACCCGCCACCGCTCGGTCCAGCCGCCGATGCCGGTGATCTCCCTGGCGGCCAATTGGGCGCATTCATCATACTTGCCCGCGCGGTACAGAGCCTCGCCGTCCTCGACGTCCGCAAACGCCGAACCACCAGATGCCATGAGGAAGAGCAGACGGATCCAGCGGGCGGCGCGGGCGGAGAAGGACATCGGCAGAGTCCCGCCTTGATGAATGGGTGAGTTCCGAGGTCGGCCGGAACCGATGAGGCACATGCATGGATCGCGGGAGAGGCGGCATGATCGATCCGATCCGATTATAGACCGGCCCGGAACCGAATTGCCAAGGCGCGGGCGCCGCTCCATCGTCGACCCGCGCCTTGAGACGCTGGCTGGCAGAGTCCACTCATGCAGGCCTTCCCAGGATCCGGCCGGCAAGCACTCGGCCCGTACCGCGGTAGCGCACGGGGACATGGTCGGCCTTCGAACCGGCGTCCCAGCTATCGAGGGGAACGTCATAGCCGCCGACCCGGCGACGGGCATTGGGTTCGTTCGCGCCGATTCGGGGGTGCTCGGCGCCGACTCGGCGGGCCGAATTGGGTTCGTTCGCGCCATTTTGCCAGGTCTCGGCGCCGGTCCGGCGACGGGCATTGGGTTCGTTCGCGCCGATTCGGGGGTGCTCGGCGCCGACTCGGCGGGCCGAGTTGGGTTCGTTCGCGCCATTTTGCCAGGTCTCGGCGCCGGTCCGGCGACGGGCATTGGGTTCGTTCGCGCCGATTCGGGGGTTGCCGGCTTCGATCGAACGGGGGGCATTGGGTTCGTTCGCGCGCTTTTCGGGGTGCGAGCCGGCGGGCATCGCCGGGTCGGCCCGGCGGAGGAAGTGGGCCGACCGACGGGTGAGCGGCCCGGGCTGGCGCGGCGAGGGCTCGGTCCCGACCCAGAGGCCGGCGTCCGATGGCAGGCCGGCCGGCGTGATCTCGACCGATCCCAGGACCGACCAGCCGGCGTCGACCGCCTGCGCCATCGGCATGACCGACGCCACCCCGGCGACCGGCAGAACCGTCGGTTCAGCGGCCGCGCGCCGGGCGATCGATATCGTCGCGGTCCGCGGGGCCGGCGACGCCTTCCTTGGTCTCGACACGCTGGCCCTCGTCCGCGAAGGCTTCTCGCGCCGCGGACGGCTCGTCCCTCGCAGCCGCCCCAGGGTGTCGAGCGCTCCCAGCAGCATCTGGCCCAGGCCGAGCTGGTGATCCAGGTAACCGCCGGCCGGAACCGCCGGGACCGTCGAGTCGTTCGAGGCGGGCGCATCGCCCGCGGCCTTCATCATCTCGGTGTAGCGGCGATCAGCGCAATCCATCTGCCACGACGCGCGGACCGCGCGCTCCACCAGGTAGTGCTCAACCGGCCCGTCGGGAGCCAGCCGGTCGGTCCACTCGCCCAGGCGACGGGCGAAGTCCGGGTCGCCCTCCGTCGTCGGGCTCGGAATCCACGGCGTTGCAACCTGCTCGCGCTCGTCCCGCGCGGCCTTCGAACGCGGGGAACTGCCTCGCCGCGGCGCCTTCGCCCCGGTCTTTTTGGCAGTGGAGCGGTCCGCCACGTCGCCTCGTATCGGCGTGCTCATCGAAGTTTTCCCTTTCCCGGGATTCTGCTGCGGTCCCCAGCAGCGGGGTCGAGAGGGATGGGCCCGCCATCTTCACGAGATCCCGTCAAGTTCCCCCTCTATACTAGATTATAGGAAAGTTTTGGCGGCGCGATGCAACTTTTTCTAAATTTCTGTTTTTAAGACCAGGGAAGCCATTCCGGGCCGGAACGGGATGTGGGGGCGGCCGTCTCCCTAAGCTTTTTCATGGAAATGGCTTGCCCACCATGCTCGCACGGGACGCATCCACTTCCTGCCCGAAGAATTCTTTTGAAGGCGATCACGCATACGGGCCCTCGGTCAGAAGATGCCGATGGCGAGCCGACCTGTCCCCGCGATGTGCGACGCCCGCGCGGCGGCGCGACGGTCGAGCTGCGTGAACAACCTCAAGCAGATTGGGCTGGGGTTCCACAACGACTCGGCGGCCAACGGCGTGCTGCCGATGAGCCAGACGGCCGGCGTCCGGGGGATTGACGACGCCCACGGCACGGGCAGCACCGTGTTCACCGCTCTGCTGCCGTACATGGAGATGGCCCCCGTCTACAACAGCTACAACTTCTCACTGGAGAACTGGCACGTCGTCAATGACACGGTGACGCGGACGATGGTGCCCGTGTTTCTCTGCCCCGACAATCCCGACACCGAGGGCACGCCGGCGTGGGAGGTGCGGTATCCCGAGAGCAAGGCGACCCTTGCCAAGGGGCACTACGGCGCCAACTGGGGCGGCGGCCGCGGACCCTGGGGCGAGGACTTCGTCAAGGAGAAGGGCACCTACCTGGGCGTGATGATGACGGTGATTTCCCCGGACCGGCTGGTCAAGGCGAAGGACGGCAAACCGAGGGCGCGGAACGTCGGTTTCGCGGGCATCACCGACGGCGCGTCGAACACCCTGGCGATCGTCGAGAAGCAGGATATCACCCCGGCAAGGAAGATCCTCAAGTCGGTCAGGCTCTCAGCCTGACAATGAAGGCGTGTCAGGCTGAGAGCCTGACCTACTTTTCTGCCGGCGTAATAGCTTCGGCTGGGCGGTCGGCGGCTGGGGCGGGAGCGAATTCGACGTGAACACGACCCCGGCCTACGAGGGGAGCGACCCGATCGCGCGGAAGGTTTATACCGGCTCGCCGCACGACGAGGGACCGACCGCGGCCTTCTGCGACGGCTCGGTCCGCAGCCTCTCGCCGAAGATGGACAAAAAGCGTTTGGTACGCCCTGATCACCAGGGCCGGCGACGAGGTCGTGCGGTTCGAACAGTGATCTGGCGAACCGGCGACCTGAGCCGCCGGATGCTGCCACAGCCATGACCCGGCGACTCACGTCGCCGGTTCGCCCAATCCTTCACAAAGACCGGTTCGGGCACGGCACGGACGAGACGAGACGAGACGAGACGAGACGGAAGCCGGTCAGGCCCCGCGTTCGAGCCGCTCGCGCAGGCCGCGGATGTCCCGGAGCAGTTCGGGAAGGCTGGCGGCCAGTAGCAGCAAGGGCACCGAGACGAGCAAAAGCGCCAGGGCGCACGCCAGCCCGCCGACCATGGCCGGCAGGGCCGCGCTCGATCCGCCCTGAAGCGATCGCCAGATCAGATACCCCTCGATCGGGACCATCACCGCGATCATGACGACGACGGCCGCCACGCAGATCATGCCCCAGGATTCGATAAACCGGTGATGCCACTGCCCCGACTTGGGGGCGGCCCCG
>JAKAUH010001132.1 GCA_021818605.1 Planctomycetota bacterium | reverse complement strand
CGGCGAGTCAACCGTCGACATCCTCATGCTGGGCGCCTCCAGCGCGCGAGGCGTGCCCTATCACGACTGGCTGTCCATCGACCGGATCATCGCCTGGAAGCTGGCGGAGGCGATCCCGGGCAAGCGGTTCCCTGTCAAAAACCTGGCCTTGCCGGGGCTGAAGCTCGACCAGGTCCACATGCTCCTGGCAAAGCTCGAGCGCCGTCCGGACCTGGTCATCCTCTACGCCGGGCACAACGAGTTCCAGATGCGCTACGGCTGGGGCCACGGCGCCCTGCACTATGTCGACGAGATCCCGCCGGTCACGGTCCGCACGAGCCTTATGGACGCGATCGTCGCGCGCTCGTCTGTCTGCGGCCTGATCGACGCGACGATCAACCGGTTCCTCCAGGCCAGCCCGCCGGGGCACGACGTGAGCCGCGAGCTGGTGGACGTGCCCGTGTACACCCCGGCCGAGTACGCCGAGCGCCTGCGCGACTTCCAGGTCCGGCTCGAGGCGATCACCGTTTATTGCGAGCGCGTCGGCGCCACGGTCGTCCTGGTGATCCCGCCCGGCAACGAGGCCGACTTCGAGCCGAACCGCTCCTTTCTGCCCGCCAACATGCCGAGATCCCAGCGCGCCGAGTTCGCCCAGGAATTCGAGTCAGCCCGGGCTCGCGAGGCCAACGACCGAAACGCGGCCATCGCGGCCTATCGCCGGTTGCTCGAACGCCAGCCCAGGTTCGCCGAGACGCATTATCGCCTGGCCCGCCTGCTCGAGGCCGCCGGCCAGCCCCGCGAGGCCAGCGAGCACTACGCCGCGGCCCGTGATTGCGACGGTCTGCCGATGCGCTGTCCGTCGGAGTTCCAGGATGTCTATCGCGAGGTGGCGGCCCGGCATCCGAAGGCGATCCTGATCGACGGCCCGGCGGTCCTGCGCGACCGCAGCCCGCGCGGCGTGGTGGGCGACACGTTCTTCACCGACGGCTTCCACCCGTCGCTCATCGGCTACACCGAGCTCGCCCGGGCCGTGCTCGAGGCCCTGCGAACTCACGGCGCCTTCGGCTGGAGCCGCGACGCGACGCCGACGCAGCTTACACCGTCGGAATGTGCCGCTCACTTTGCCATCGACGCCGACCGATGGCGCGGGGTCTGCGACTACGCCGCCTGGTTCTACCACCACACCGCCTACATCCGGTTCGACCCGTCCCAGCGACTGGCGAAGGCGGCGCGATTCGGCGACGCGAGCCGCCAGATCGCCGCCGGGACAGATCCCGAGGCCGTCGGGATTCCAGGTATCGGCACCCGGCTCGGTTCCCCCTGACGGACCACCGTGTTTTCGGGCGCGGACCGGAGCCATCGCAAGCCGGATCAGGATCGGGCCGCCGGGCCGGACGACCCCGGCGGCATCCCAACCCGTCCGGCGGCCGGACCGTCGATTTCAGGCGGACGACGAACCGGGCCGCGCCGGCTGAACGCTGAGCGCGAACTTGCTCGGGATTCCTCTTATGTGAAGAGGTTGCCGATGGTAGAATTGACTGCGTCAGGGGAGACCGACCCCAACCGATCTGGTCGCGAACGGCGGACGGTCCGAACAACGCCTTATCTCCATTTGACGCTTTGACGTCTTTGAACTGAAGAGCTTGTGAAGGAATCGATTCCGAAGGACAGATTGAAGAGAGCGGACAGATGCAAGCGGCGACATGGCAAGAGAGTACGCCGCTTTGTTCTCCGTTCCTTGCTCTTTGCCTTCGATTCTTTCACAACCTCTGGCTGGCGCTCTGTCGAGTCACCCGGACGCCTGATGCGGCTGCGCAGCGTGGAGGCGCTCCCCTGATAATCCGGTTTGGCGAGCCGTAACCGCTCCGGTCGACCGAACAGGGTCGTCGACGGCTTGGCCAACGGCCTGATGTCGCCCACCAGCCTCCGCGTCGAAGGGGTAAACTCGAGCGAGACGATCGGGGGCAGGCGTTTCGTAATTGAGCGGGCATGGCGACCTGCGAGGGACTTCTGCACATGCCGTTGCGCGATCAGTTTCGACCTCCGCTGGATGGGATCGCGTCCTGGGAGGGTTTCCACGGCGGCTGGCCGATGGTCATCGTCCAGCAGCTACGCAAACGGCTACCCCCGGGTACGTGGCCGAGCCCAGGGTCCATTCGGGCTCGCAGGTGGAGATCGACGTCGCGACGTTCGAAAAGGATGAGCCCTTCCCTCGAGCGATCCAGGAGGAACCGGGTGACGTGGCGACGGTCGTGTGGGCTCCGGCACGGCCGAGCCTCGCGGTCGAAACGACGCTACCTGACTACGACGAGTACGCGGTGATGATCTTCGACGTCCGCCGCGGCCGGCACCTCGTCGCTGCCATCGAGATCGTCAGCCCGGCGAACAAGGATCGTCCCGAGCACCGCAACATCTTCGTGGCAAAATGTGCGGCGCTCATCCAGCAAGGGGTTGAGGTCAGCATCGTCGATCTTGTCACTCTGCGGACGTTCAACCTGTATTCCCATCTCCTGGCGTTCATCGGGCATGCCGATCCCACGCCCGGCGATCCGCCTGCGGCGCTGTATGCCGCCTCGTGCCGATGGACCACGAAGGAGGGTCGCAGGATTCTCGAAGCCTGGTCCCACGAACTGACCATGGGTCAACCGCTGCCAACACTGCCCCTGTGGCTCGGCCGTGAGCTGGTGGTCCCCCTCGACCTGGAATCGAGCTACGAGCAGACGTGCCACGACCTGTGGATCGCCTGACGCCCCGGCCGCACCGGCGAGGAATCACCGACAAGAAAAGGACTGGCGCCCCGGCGATTCGGAGCCGGGAAAAAAGGGAACAGCGGAACAAGGGTAACATGGCGAAAATCGACAACCGTAAGACGTCTGAGCCTGGCCTGGGACAGTTGTCGATATTCGCCATGTCCCTGGGATGTCTGAGCCCGAAGTGAGCCGCGAGGGCTTCGAACGAGGGGTCGGGGTGATCGGGGAGGCCTCAATAATGCTCGTTTATCAATGCGAGAATTCGATCGGCACCAACGCCCGCTGGAAGATACCCTCGGCACGGTACCTCGTCCGAGGGGGCGAGCAGTACGTCTACCGGCCAGTCAGCGTCACCTTCGAGCCGGGGGTCTGCTGCGCCCAGAGCCTCCTGTTCTGCGACGCCTTCCTGCGGGGCGGGCCCGATGCCGAGACCAAGCCCAACTATCATCGGGCGGCTATCCTGCAGCAGAAGGCGGAGATGGCCTACCAGAAGGCGACGATGGGGACGAAGGTCGAGGCCCAGGAGAACGACATCCTCGACGTCCTGGGGCTGAAGGTCGTGGCGCGGCACGAATTCGATGGGGAGACGCTCGCGAAATTCCCTCCCAAGGACGGCAAGGTCTGCATGCTCCGCCTGCCGGGCCACGCGATTGCCGTCGCCAGCCGGGACGGCTACCATTACTACTTCGAACCGATGGAGGGGCTGTATCGATTCTCGAGCCTGTCCGACTACACCGAGCAACTCCAGACTTCGACCGGTTCCTCCTTCACCAAGAAATGGGTGCAGCTCCGCATCGAACGGGACCAATGAGAGTCCGTTCAAAGGCCCACCCCGCGGGCTCGGATGGCCCTTCGAAGCCGACCCCCGACTCCCCTCGACATCTCTGAAATTTCCCCAGGGAGGTTGCGGATCGGCGGCTGGCTGCATCCCCTCTCGCGGGGGGGGAAGAGGCGGGGTGCAGGCCAGGCGCCCGGGGCGTGGGCTTCGGCCCCCTCGGTCGGCGGTGATGGAATCCAACCCTGCCGGCTTTACTGGCGCCTACCCCCGTCGCCGCCGACCGGGGCCCCGGGTGCGGCCCGGCTGCGTCGTCGAACCCCGAGCGATGCGGTCCGGAACTTCGACGGTCATCGGGGAAGGACGGCCCCGGCGCCGCCCGGGGCGATGATCGCGGATCGGGCCGTACGGCCCGGAGATCTGGCAGCGAAGGAGACGATCCTGCCGGAATTGAAGCAGCATCTGGGCCAGACCGGGAATTACCTCCAGTTCACGCTGAGCCAGCTCGAGGCGGGGATCCGGTCGTACATCAAGGCGATCAATCTGCACGGCCTCGCCGGGATATCCAAGGTCCGGGACGCCATCCTGGGCCGGATCTCGGACCACGGGAAGCCGGGCGACAGAGCGGAGACGGCCTTCGGCGGCAAGCAATCTGCACGGCCTCGCCGGGATATCCAAGGTCCGGGACGCCATCCTGGGCCGGATCTCGGACCACGGGAAGCCGGGCGACAGAGCGGAGACGGCCTTCGGCGGCAAGGGGCCGTATGACGCCTTCATCGCCCAGGCCCAGTTGGAGCTCCAGAACGCCGCGACCAACCTCATCGTGGTCCCCGTGCTGGATCCCAGCGTCGACCTCACGCTCCGGACGATCCCCCAGATGATGCAGAAGTTCGTCATCGACGACCATCAGTTCAAGCATTATTCGAACGGGGCCAAGAAGTATGGCCGCTTCGGTGACATGGATCATACGGGGGTCCACCGGCTGATCGTCTACGCGGCCGAGCAGATCATCACGGTGCAGAATGCCCGGGGCTTCCCGAACGTGCAGGACGGCTACGTCGTCGTGCTGGGGGCCGCGAACGACCGCTGGCACGCCGGCGATGGCAAGGGGCGATCGAACATCGTGAAGGTCCAGCTCGCGGCGAGGGGGGAGTCCTTCTCCGGGCATGGCTATCCCGTCGGGACGGCGCAATACCAGACGGAGGTCACGGTCGGGCAGAAGTTCGTGAGCGTCGACATCAACGACGACGCCTGGGCGAACGTGCAATTGAGGGCGGAGAATTCCGAGCGGCGGAATCGGGTGCAGCACTGACGCGGCCGTCCGGGCGTCTCGCCCCTCGGCGGGGGCGGGCGAGAGCGCCCATCACCGCCGCGCCCCGGGAGCTCTCAAAAAGGACAGGCAAATTACCGCCGCTACGCCGCCGGGACATCCATGCAATCTGTCATTTTTGGCGTTGAAAAAGGACAGGCATATTGCCGCCGCTGCCGCCTGGACATCCATGCGCGTTGAAAAAGGACAGGCATATTGCCGCCGCTGCCGCCTGGACATCCATGCAATCCAGGCGGAGAAGTGCCTGCCCTCTTTGGGATGTGCTCTTTGTGATATGAATGATAGATAAACTATCTGCCTCGGCGTCGAGCAGCCGGGAGAAAAAGCGACTAGCACCCACGCATACACTATTCGGGCCTGGGCAAAAGTCGGTTCCCCTGCTAGACTGGTCTATACTGGTTGAAAGCGAACAGGAGCATGCTCATGGAATCCGTCGGCTCATTCGAGGCCAAGACCCACCTACCCCAGCTCCTTGAGCGCGTGGCGCAGGGCGAGGAATTCACCATCACCAAGCACGGCAAGCCCGTCGCCCGGCTGGTGCCCGCCGTTCCCGCCAAACCCAAGGCCGACGTGCGGCAGGTCATCGAGGAACTCAAAGCCTTCAGTAAGGGAAACACGCTGGGGGAAGGCATCAGCGTCCGCGATCTCATCGAGGAAGGACGCCGCTTCTGACAGCACATGCGAAAGGAGTCGCATATGCCCATTCAAGATGATTTTGTGCTCGATTGCTCCGTCACGATGGCCTGGTGCTTCGACGATGAAGCCACCCCCTACACCGACGGCGTCCGCGACAGCCTGGCCGCCAAGCGCGCCGTAGTGCCGTCCATCTGGCCGCTGGAAGCCGCCAACGCCACCATCATGGGCGAACGCCGCAAGCGGCTGGACGAGGCCCGCAGCCAGCGTTTCTTTGTGCTCCTCGCCGCCCTGCCCATCGTCGTTGACGACGAAACCAGCAGCAGGGCCTTCAGCGACATCATACACCTGGCCAGAACCCACCAGCTTTCCGCCTATGACGCCGCCTATCTGGAACTGGCCATCCGCCGAGGCCTCCCGCTGGCCTGCAATGACGGCAAGCTGAAAACCGCCGCCTTGGCCGCAGGCGTCCCGCTGTACGCACCCGCCTGAATCCAACTAAGCGGACGCCCGCAAATAAGTTTTCTGGTTCTGGGTTAGAATGTCCTCCCTCTCCGAGAGCTTCTCGCAGGGAGGGAAGGGCGTAT
>JAKAUH010000783.1 GCA_021818605.1 Planctomycetota bacterium | reverse complement strand
GCCCTCGAGAACCTCGCGCTGGCCTTCGGTGATCGGTACACGCCGGCCGAGCGCGAGCGGATCGTGCTGGAGGTCTGGCGACATTTCTGCCGGATGCTGATGGAGATCCTCCACACGCCGAGGAAGCTGCACCTGACCAACTATCGCGAATATGTCGAGCTGGTCGGGTACGTGCCGCTGATGGATCAGCTCATCACGGGCGGCCGGCCGATGATCTTCCTGAGCGGCCATTACGGCAACTGGGAGCTGGCCGGATACATCTTCGGCCTGTTCGGGTTCCCGACGGTCGCCGTGGCGCGGACGCTGGACAACCCGTACCTCGATCGCTACCTGAGGTCGTTCCGCGAGCGGACCGGCCAGTCGCTGATCCCCAAAACCGGCGGGTTCGACCAGATGGTCGAGGTGCTCCAGTCGGGTCGGGTGCTGTCGTTCCTGGCCGACCAGGATGCCGGCCAGCGCGGGCTTTATGTCGAGTTCTTCGGCCGGCCGGCATCGACGCACAAGGCGATCGCCCTGCTGGCGATCGAGCACAAGGCGCCGGTGGTCGTGGGCGTGGCGCGCCGGATCGGGCCCGGGTTCCGCTACGAGATCCGCTGCGAGGACATCATCGACCCGTCCGAGCTGACCGGGACTGCGGACGATGTCCGTCTGCTGACCCAGCGGTTCAGCTCGGCCCTCGAGCGCCTGATCCGCCAGGACCCGACGCAGTACCTGTGGCTCCATCGCCGGTGGAAGCATCAGCCGAAGGAGAAGCCGAGGAAGCAAGCCGCAGCCGCCGTCGTCGCCGCGAACGAGCGACTCGACCAGCCCGACGCCGAGCCGACCGACTCGGAGCCGCTGCCCGCCGGAGCGTGATCGAGCAGCCGGGAAGCGGCCGGTCGGGCCGGCCTCCGGCAACAACTAAACGAGCCAGTTCACCGCGCCTGCCGCGGCCATGACGACGATCCAGGCCCAACCGACCGCCCGGCCGAGCCGGTCGACCCAGCTTGTCTCGAGCCGCCATGGGCGAATCCCCAGAAGCGGCCAGAGCAGGAGCACAATGCTCGCCGCCAGGAAGGCCGCGCGAAGCGTCAGGCGATGCCCGCGACCCATTGCAGGTCGGTCCGAATGAGCGAGGCGAGAATCACGCCGAGGCACACCGCAGTGCCGGACTGCCGCACCACCGCCCGCAGCGGCGGCGTGGGCTTCCGCAGTCTCACGAGCGGCTGGATCAGGCTCAGCCCGAGCAGCACCGAGCTCAGCGGGTCGATCAGCAAGGTGGAGAGCAGGCCGATGGCCAACTGGCTGATCACCAGGGATCGAGTCCATCCCGGGAAACCCCAGGGGCGCTGGTGTGTCAGCGACTGGAACATTCGCCACCAGAGCTCCGCGTACACCGGCACCATCTCAAACCAGTGCGAGCCTTTCAGCACGACGAGGGTCAGCCAGGGACGCCATCAGCAGCATGGCGTCCCCCAGGCTGAACTTCCGGGACAGAGCTGGCTCTCCGTCTGTCGGATCCATGGCGATTCCCCAGGAGTCAGAGTCTGTCCCGGAAGGCCGGTCCAACAGTCTTGCAGGGTGGGTGAAACCCACCGAGGAAAGGCCACGGCCAGACGGTGGGTTTCACCCACCCTACAAGACGGCCAAGTCCCCTATCGGGACGGCCTCTCAATGCGTCGCAAACTTCCGCTTCGGCCCATCTTCGCCCACCTGCACGGTGAAGCTCGAGCCATCGGGCTCGACGAACACGCGGATGATCGCCCCGCCGGCCCTGTCCTTGTTGGCGATCAGCGCCTCGTCGGTGTTCTCGGCCGCCGTCGTCGCCGCGTTGCGATGAAGCTGATAGGCCGCCTCGATCGACCTGACCGCCCGCAGCCGCGCCACGGTCGCCGGGGCACCGCCCTTCCTCGGCCCGTTGTTCATGATCGCCACCACCGGCTCGATCGTCTGGATCAATGTCGGATGATTGGAGATGTCCATCCCGTGGTGTGTTACCTGATAGAGGTCGACATTACCGATCAGGTCGACCGGGCAGACGAGGCGTTTCTCGACATTCCAGGTAAGGTCGCCCGCGTCGAAGAACTGGAAGCGGCCGAGAGTGAAAAGCATGGCGAGGCTGCGGGCGTTGTCGGAGGGATCCACCGGTTGATCGGGCGGCGCGGAGGCGCAGAGCGGGTTGCCGGCGGATGCGCGGGCGGTCCCGGCGCGGCGGGCCGGGTCGATGATGCGTCCGCCCGAGGCGAGGACGACGGCCTCGACGCCCTGGAGCGGCAGCAGATCGCCGGCGGCGAGCGCCTTGCGCTTGCCGCGGCTGGCCCGGCGATAGGCGATGCCCAGCGGGTCGTCCTTCCGAGGTCCATCAGGGAAATCCAGGCCGGGTGCGTTGTCCTCGGGCAACCCGCGATCCCAGAAGTGGTCGATGCGGACCAGGCGGCTCAGCCCCTCGACGCCGCCATAGTGGTCGGTATGCCAGTGCGTCGTGATCAGGTGGTCGAGGTGATCGCGGCCCGCGAGGTCCTTCAGGACGTGCACGATCCTCCTGGGGTCCCGGTCCTCGAGGCCCGGCCAGCCCGAGTCGATCAGCACCGATTCGCCGGCCGGCGTGACCAGCAAGGTCGCCGCGCCCCCCATCACGTCGATGAAATCGATCTCCAGACCTCGCCGAGCCGGCCGATCGGCCGACTGCGCCCATCCTCCCCGCGTGCCCGCCAGCACGACCGCCGCGACCAGGAATGCCCCACGAAATCGTGACACCATGGTGTTTCCGCTCCTCGACGTGTAAACGCCTGATCAGAAGAAATCGCCGCCTGGCCCTGCACACGCAGGCCGGAGTTATATGTCACATGGCGGTAAATTTCTAGTATTCTATCGCCGGTTGGACGACCCGTGTTTGGCATGATGACGGATCGCCAGGCGGCGGGCAAGGGCCTGGTCTCACGAGCGGGATTTCGGAATGGTCTCGCGTGTTCGCTTCCCAGAAAGCGGCCTTTCGATATTTTTTATTTTTTCTAAGTCAAAAGATCGTGGCGACTTATTACTCGCCTTCACGAAATCTTGCGAACCGAGATCTCCACGGCGGAAAAATTTTGTATAATGCCTCTTGCGTAGAAGCCCCCCGACTGTCCACAAGCGAGGCGTGGCAGGGGTTACATCGCCGTCGAAGCCCAACGAAGTCGCTCGCGGCGGTCGTGGTCGTGCCGTTTTTCGCGATGTGCAGGCCGTCGAAAGCGTTTCGCTACCCACGCTTCCCGTGCGGGCAAGCATGTCATCGTCCCTGTAAGAACGCAAGGATTCGCTCTTTCTCCACAGGGAGTGTTCCAGTTATGGCCGACATGACGATTCTCACGATCACGGCCGACGAGATGTTCCTGGAGGTCCTGCGCGATCAGCTTCACCATCGGAATGACGGTGGGAGCCGAATGATCGTGGCGGGGACGATTGAGGAGGCATGCTCGTTGCTGCCCATGGCCCATCCTCGGCTCATCGTGGTGCACTGGACTCACCACGGGAGCCACCTGGAGGAGTTGAACCGGCTCCTCTGGGCAACGTCGGTTCTGGCGCGCCGGGTGCCCGTCCTGGTGATCGCCGATCAGTATCGCACGGATCAGGCCACGACGCTGTACCGCATGGGCGTGACGGAGTACGTCAGCCGAACTCATCATGTCGGGCAGTTCGGGCGGATCCTTGATGTGTACCTCGGGCGCTCGCGGGCTTCGCGGTCGCGCCGGACGGTCACAGCCCCTGACTCGGAGCCTCCCCAGGCGGTCAAGCCATGGTCGACGGCCGCGCTCGGCGGAGTGAAGGCGCAGGTGATCTAGGCGGCCATGGCGTCAAGGCGGCCCGGAATCCACGGCCACGAAAAGCCACGCGGAATCACGAAAATGAGTTGGGATGACCGGCCGATTCGCGATCGGCGGCACCTCGCTTTTATGGGATGTGGTGGTTTTCGTGGTCCCCGTTCCTGGGCGGTTCTACGCCGGCCTGGCCGATGAGCTTGACCTTGCATTGGTGGCGATCAGGAAACCGGCGGCGGTTGGCCTGTCCGCCGGTTCCCCGATCGAATGAACTCCGACCTCCACAAGAACGATTCACTCCGAGCCGCCCGCGCCGGCGTGAGTCGGTTCGCTCGGGGTCGGGGTGCGGCCGATCTCGCGGCCGGGGATCGGGTCGATCCCCATCCGCGCCCGGCCGGCGCGGACCTCTTCCAGCCGCCCGCGGTACTTCGCATAGAGCCGCGTGTGTCGGTTCTCCGGGCGGAGCGGCCGTCCGTCGATGAAGAGAGCCAGGACGGTCGTCGTCGGCTGGAGGATGTGCCCGGCCGTGATGACGAGATTGGCGCGCTTGCCCGGCTCGATGGACCCGACCTGGTCGGCCACGCCGAGGATCCGCGCGGGGCTGAGCGTGATTGCCCGCAGCGCCTCGTCCTCGGGCAGGCCGAACGCGACGGCGAACGCCGCCTCGTAGGGTAGGTTGCGGCTGGACGTCGCCTCGCTCGGGCCGCCCTCCTGCGACTTGATCGCGAAGGTCACGCCCGCCGCCGCCAGCCGGGCCGGGGCGGAATACTCGGCGTGATACGGATCGTACTCCTTGCGGGGCAGCCGTAGCGTACCCGAAAGCAGCACGGGGACTCCCGCCTTCTTCAGCTCATCGGCCACCTTCCACGCCTCGGCTCCTCCCGAGATGATCGCCTTGAGCTTAAGCTCACGTGTCATGCCAAGCGCGTCGAGGATCTCCACCCGCTGCTCGGCCTGGAAGATCACCGGCCTCTCGCCGCGGGCGTAGGGAACGAGTGCCTCGAGCCGCGGGTCGGGGGCCGGCGGAGTCGCGCCCTTCTGGCGTGCTGCGCGGATGACGGCGTCGTAGGCCAGCGCCTGCTTGAAGTGCTCGCTGATCTTATCGAGCTGGTCCTTCCGCCGCGCGTTCGGATCGGCCGGCGCGCCGCCGCCTGGACCCTGGCCTGGGCGGCCGGGGCGGAACCTTCGGTTCTCGCCGTTACGTGCGATGTAGGCCGGGATCCGCACGTTGAGCGCCGCGGCGTCGACGATCGTCAGCTCGCGCGGCACCCAGCCGTTCAGGTCGATGATGCAGCCCTGTCCCGAGATCACGCCGCCGGTCGGCTCGATGTACGAGGTGAGGATGCCGTTGGCCCGCGTGACCGGGATGTGCTCGCTGTCCGGGTGGAGTGCTGTGCTGGTGTGCAGCTCGGGCTGGTACTGGGCCGAGTCGGCGTAGTCCTGGGTCTCGCTCAGGCTGCCGATCTCGGCCAGGCCGACGCGCGAGCCGGCGTCGACCAGTCCCGGCCAGACGTCCAGACCGCCGAGGTCGATCGTCTGCGCCTCGGGCGGGATCGTCACGCTCGACGCCGGGCCGACCGCGGCGATCTTGCCGTGGTCGACCACGATCGTACCGTTCCTGACTTCGGGGCCGGAGACCGGATGGACGTTGGCCCGCACCAGGGCGAAGATCCCCTTGGGTTGCGCGGCGATGTCGATCGAGCGGGTCCGCTGCTCGGGCGGGGCCAGAGGCATCTTCGCGTGGTCGCCCGGCCGTGCGCTCAGCTTGCCGCCCGGCTCGCGCCGCTGGAAATACACCTCGCCGTCGATCACCGCCAGCTCGCACCGCGCGAAGGCGTCGAACGGGTGCGCGTTGAAGATCGCGATGTCGCCGTCCTTGCCAACCTCGATCGAGCCCAGCCGATGGTCCAGTCCCAGCTCGCGCGCCGGGTTCATCGTGATCATGGCCAGCGCCTGCGCCTCGGTGACGCCGCCGTACTTGACCATCTTGGCCGCCTCGAGGTTGAGGTGCCGCATCAGCTCGGCGTCGTCGCTCTTGATGCAGACGTTCGCGCCGGCCTCGGTCAAAAGCGCGGCGTTGTAGGGGATCGCGTCGTAGGCCTCGATCTTGTACGCCCACCAGTCAGAGAACGTCGAGGCGCTCGCGCCATGGGCGGCGATCTCGGCGGCGACCTTGTAGCCCTCCAGCACGTGCTGGAGCGACTGCACCCGCACGCCGTATTTTTGCGCGGTGCCCAGCAGCATCAGGATCTCGTCGCTGCGGTAGCAGTGGCTATGA
>JAKAUH010000102.1 GCA_021818605.1 Planctomycetota bacterium | reverse complement strand
CCTCTCGGCGCAGTGGTGGGAGGACTGGGTCAACGTCCGCGGCTGGGACGATGTCCGCCAGCAAATGGACCCGCAGAGTCTCCTCTATTACTGGCCTTATGCGCGGCACGGCATCAATTTTCACCCGCCGCTGGCCGGGCAGTTGAACCTGGCGACCTATGCGATCCTCGGCGGCTGGATGAAGGACATCCCCGCGCGGCGGATGGCGACCCTGTTCGAGTTCGCCCTGGCAATCGCCATCGGCTTTCATTTCCTGTCGCGGCGGTACGGGATCGCCGCGGGCGCCGTCATGGCCGGAGCGCTCTTGACGATGCCCCGGCTGTATGGCCAGGCGCACCTGATCGACACCGATCTGCCGGGAATGATGCTCTGGGCGGCCGTTTCGCTGGCGTTCTGGAAGGGGCTGGCCGCGCCCGGCGCGCGGCGGTGGCGGGTGCTGGTCGGCGTGCTGATGGGTCTGTGCTTCGTCGAGAAGATGGCTGCCGTGATGGTGCTCCTGCCGCTGCTTTTCTGGCTGGTGGCGGCCCGCTTGATCCCGGCATTCGGGAAGGCCAGGCGGGCCGACTGGATCGACGGGTTGGTGACGACCGGGCTGATGCTGCTGCCCCTGGCGCTGGCGTTCCAGCAGATCCAGCTTCTCCAGCGGCAACTGCCGCCGCCGCAGTACGTCAACCAGTGGACCCAGTGGCCGGCGAGCGACTGGCCCGGCGCCATCCTGGCGGTTCCACTGGGCGTCTGGCTGGTCCGGCGCGCGCTCGGCCGGATCTTCCGCGGGAGCAAGGTCTGGGGCGCCGAGCGGCCGGGGCTCGAGACGTTCACCGCGATCCTGGCGTTCGCGCCGGTCGTCGCCTGGCTGGGAAATCCGGCCTGGTGGCGCGAGGCCTTGCCCCGGCTGACGCACTATTACACGCTCAGCCTGTCGCGGCGCGGGGTGCTGCCGGATATCCAGATCCTCTACTTCGACCAGCTCTATGAGTTCAGCCTGCCGTGGCACAATGGCTGGGTGTTGATGGGGATCACGGTCCCGGTGGTAATCCTGATCGCCGCTGCGATCGGCCTGGTCTGGGGAATCCTCCAGGGGCGACGCGACCGGATCCCAGTCTACTTTCTCGTCCACTTCCTGGCGCTGCCGGTGGTCCGGATGTTTCCGACGCCGGCGCATGACGGCGTTCGGCTGCTCCTGCCGACGTTCTTCTTCCTGGCGGCCTTCGCCGGCTGGGGTGCCCTGGCAGCCGGCGACCTGCTGGCGCGGGCCGTCCGGCATCCGAGGTCGGCTCGCTGGTGGCACCTGGCAGCGGCTGTCGCGGTGCTGGGGCCGTCGACCGCCGCGCTCGTGCGAATCCACCCGTACGAGCTGTCGTATTACAACGAGCTGGTCGGCGGACCTCGGGGCGCGTGGGAGCGGGGATTCGAGCTGACCTACTGGTACGACGCGTTCAACGGCCCGGTGCTCGACGAGCTGAACGCGAAGCTTCCGCCTCGCGCCATCCTGGATGTGCTCAACAAACAGACCTGGACCTCGATGCCGGTGTTCCTCGAACAGCAGAGCCTGGGACTGATCCGCCCCGACCTCGTGCTGGGCCGGGGAGACTCGGCGCCGTTCCCGTACACCATCCTGCTGACGCAGGACTCGAAGGCGACGTCGTTCACGCGGCTCCTGTTTGCGATGCGGCCATGGTACACCAGCGCGCCGCGGCAGCTCGACGGCGCCCGCGTGGCGACCGTGGCCGACCCGGTCGCCGTGTCCCGTGCCTGGGCGCTGTTCGTCCTGCTCGAGTCGGGCGATACCAGCCGTCCTCCGCCCCCGGCGGCGCCGGCGTGGGTGCGCCGGTACGTTCCCTGGCTGGCGCGGCTCTGGGGCGACGGGCTGCTCGTCGAGTACGACGCGGAGGGCCGACCTCGCCGGATCCACGTCCACCGGCTGGCAACGAACGCGGCGGTGCTCGAGTGGTCGCGGAACGATCCCGAGGGCCTGCTGGCCGCCGCGCGGCACCTGGCCTCGGGCCGGCCGGCAGGTGAGCACTCCGGGGCGAGCCGGCTGTACTCCCTGATGACCAACGAGGACCCCAGGCACGACCAGGTCCGCCACGAGATGGTGCGCCAGCTCTTCGCCGCGCGGCCCGAGGCGCTCGTCGAGGGCGTGCAAATCCTCAACGCGCACCGCGACGAGGTCGTCCGGATCATGACCCGGTATGGCTATACCGACCCGACCCGGCTGGGCGGCTACCTCGACCGCGATCTGCCGAAATCCTCCTCGGTGGGAGCGGCCGCGCCGGCATCATCGGCGAAGGCCCCGGCGTCGTCACCCAGTGCCCCGGCACCGGCGGCGGTCGCGACCGCGACCGGCGCCGCGGCGACCAGAGCCAGCAGCTCGACCCCGAAGGCCGCCCAGTAGGGCGCGGCGGTTGAGATCCGGCCGAGCAGGACGTTCGATACCGAGTAGCTGACCATCCGCGCGAGCGTCTGTGCCGAGCTGTATGCCCCGAAGACCGCACCCTGCTCGTGGTCGGGCGTCCTCCGCGACAGCAGCCCCGAGACCGAGGGACTGAGCAGCCCCTGCCCGGTGCCCAGCAACACCATCGACAGGCCCAGCGCCGGCACGCCGTGCGCCATCGCCATCCCGACGAATCCCGACGCCGCCAGCCCCAGCCCCGCGACGATCAGCCGCGGCTCGCCATGGCGCGGGACCAGGCGGCGGATCAGGCCGCCCTGCACACCGGCGGTGAGAAGGCCGATCGCCGCGAATGCGAACGACGCCGTGCGCGGGTCCCAGCCGAACCGGAGGCCCAGGACCAGCGCGAAGGTCGATTCGAATGCCGCGAACGCCAGCACGCCCAGGAACCCGAGCAGCACCAGCCGGCCGATGCCCGGCAGCCGGATCGTGTCCACGACGCCGCGCCAGCTCAGCACGCGCGCTGGCGTGACGCCGTCCTCGTCGCGAGGGCGCGACTCGGGCAGGCGCGTGATGACCAGGATCCACGCCATCGTCGAGAAGCCCGCCGCGACCAGAAACGGCAGCCGCAGTCGCAGGTCGTCGGGGATGGGCAGGCTCAAAAGCACCCCGGCCAGCATCGGTCCGAGCACGAACCCCAGCCCGAACGCCATGCCGATCAACCCCATGCCCCGCGCCCGGTGCTCGGGTTTCGTCACGTCGGCGACATACGCCTGCGCCACCAGGATGTTCCCGCCCGAGGCGCCGTCGAGCATCCGCGCCAGCAGCATGATCCAGTAGTGCCGCGTCAATCCGAGGATCAGGAACGACACCGCTGTCCCCGCCTGGCTGAGCACGAGAATCGGGCGGCGGCCGAACCGGTCGCTCAGCCGCCCCAGGATCGGACCGGCCACCAGCTGGCACATCGGATAGGCTGAGAACAGCAGGCCGATCTGCCACCCGCCGAACCCATAATGCCGCGCGAACGGGGCCAGAAGCGGCATCACGATCGAGAACCCAAGGAGGTCCACCAGGACGATCAGGACAACTACCCCCAGCGGCGACATCGGCGACTCCCGGCGTTCCAGTTTATCTTCATCCCCCTGCCCTTTCCGGCTCCGGCTCGGCCCGCCCGGCCCGCAGGCGGTCGGCGTGGTTGTCGAGCTCCATCAGCAGCCGCAGGTGTCCGGAGATTGCGGCATACTCCACGGCGAACGAGCCCAGGTTGAACGACAGGGCGGTCGCCGCGGCGCCCAGGTGCCAGGCGGCATATGAGGCGCCTGCGACTCCGAGCGCGGCTGAGGCCGTCGCCGTGATCGTACCACCCGCGACGAATGCGAAGACCCGCCGTCGGTTCCGAATCGCCTGCGCGCTGTACCAGTCGGGCAGTCCCTCGGCCCGGGCGGTTGCCTCGGCCCACCGGCCGGTCGCCGCGAAGTACGCGAGGACCGTCGCGTGTGCGCCGGCCACGGCCGCACCGGCGAGCAGCGAGACCAGCCGGCGGACGACGCGTCCGGCCGCGGGCGGGCCGTCGGTCGGGGCAGCCACGAACCCCAGTGTTGTGTCAGCGGCCAGGAGCAGCCCTCCCGCGACGGCCAGGGCGAGGAACCAGCGGACCATGGGAAGGCATTACCCGGCGGGGACACAATCGCGGCCGACCGCGCGGGACGCCCCGGCGGCGGACTCGATCGGCGAGAGCCCTCCAGGGTACGCGCCCGAGCGGCTTGTGGCAACTCTCGGGCAAGTGGCTCGCTCGAAGTGGCAAGTGGCCAGTGGCAAGTGACGAGCCGCGTTGGAGGGCGAGCTGGCCGGTTCGGCGTTCTAATCCGATGGCCGGCCGTTTGACGGGAATCCGGCCGGCATCCAGCCGGGCAGGTTGGCGATCGAGGCGCGCGCAGCGTCGCCGGTCGGCACGCCCCAGGTTTGGAAGAACGGGCCAAGGTTGCGGCCGCAGGCATGCGAGAAACGCACCAGCCACTGGTCTCGCTTCGCGTCGTCCGAGTGGGGGCGCTCGCGGTCCGGCAGGCGGCGGTACTCGGCGAACACCGCCTCGAACGGCTTCCAGCCGAAGCCCTCGTGGAGCTGGATGTACATCATGAGTGCCAGGAACGGGTCCGCCTTCCACTTCGCGAACGGGGCTCCGGCGGCAAGGTGGGCGCGGATGCGTTTCGCCCGGGCCTGGCGGTCGCGGATCGCCTCGTGCCCCGAGTCAAACGGCAGGCCCAGCACCCGGTCGAAGACATAGAGCACCAGCACGTTGTTCGTCACCTCGCCGGTGCCGTCGAACGTCCAGTCGCCGGATTGATGGTTGTGCCCCAGCTCGTGGAAGTGGCCCCACGAGCCCTCGCGGCTCAGGCGCTCCAGCGAGAGCGCCGTGCGCAGGCTATGGTCGATCGGGACCATGATCGGATAGCCTGAGTGCATGTAGCCGGCGGAGATCTGCACGTCCGCGACGATCCGCTCGGGCCGCGTCCGGCGCGGGAGGCTCACGGCCGCGTCCTGCGCCGCGACGATCCGGTCCCAGAGGGTCATGAGCGCCTCGGGATCATCGAGCGAGCGGATCGAGGCCGAGGGCACGGTGAAGACCAGGTTGTGCCCCTCGAGCTCGGCCCACGGAGCGGCGAGCTGGCGGATCTTCTTCCACTCGTCGCGCGAGGTGATGCCGAGCCGGAAGCGCGGTGCCGCGACGGCGCCGGCGATCTTCACGTCGACCCGGCGCGCCGGAGCTCCCTTGGGCACGTCGATGTAGATCGTGCCTCCGAACGCGCTGGCCGTCTCGGTGCGGGCCTGGCGGATCGGGAACCGGCGGACGAACTGCGGGGCGCGCTGCCAGGTGTCGAGGTGCCAGAGCTCGTCGGTGTGGCTGCCGATCTGGACCGACAGGCCGAGCCTCGCGGCCGACGCAGGGACCTCGACCTGGATCGACGCGCCGGGCGCGGCATACAGGCCCAGGCCGTGCCAGCCGGGGACGGTCGTGTCGATCGTGAGCGTGCGCTCGACCCTTGGCGTCCCGGATGGCATCGCTCCGGGGAACTCGCGGGCGGCGGCCGCCGCGCGGAGCTTCGACATCGGCGTGTCATGTGCCAGGATCGCCTCGAGCCCGACGGCCAGCCGTCGACGGCCGTCGTTCGCCCGGACGGGTCGCTTGCGGCTCGGCACGAGGTCTGTTCGGGCGACGCGGCCCAGCCGCGTCCGGACAGCCGCGTGCAGGGGATCGTCGGCCGGGATGCTCCGCAGCGCCAGGCGGATATTGGCCAGGGCGGAGGCCACGTCGTCGGCCTTCACGTCGCCCCGGCCCTCGCCCGCCCGCAGGGCCGTCGCGACGTTGGCCATGGGCGCGACCTCGGCCTTTACGGCATAACCCTCGGGCGTCGACTTGCCGGCGAAGCCATCGGTCCAGGCGAGCCCGGTGCCGGCGAGCAGGTGGTTGCCGGGGAACGCGGGCATCGGCCGGTTGCCGTTCAACTGCTGCCAGCCCCAGCCGGTCGCGGCGACGATCAGGCCCCCGCCGTCGCGAACGAACTCGCGGAGTTTCGCGGTCTGACCGGGCGTGGTGTGGAACGGAGTGAGCACCAGCACGTCGTGGCCAGCGAGGGGCTGGTCGAGCGTTGCCGGGGGCGCGTCGATCC
>JAKAUH010001140.1 GCA_021818605.1 Planctomycetota bacterium | reverse complement strand
AGTCGGTCAGGCTCTCCGCCTGACGAGGGGTGAGCGGAGAGTCAGGCTGAGAGCCTGACCTACGGAGTCGGACCCAGGACAGAATCCCAGAACCCTAGGGTTCTGGCATTCTGTCCAAGACCGTGAGCGTCAGGCTGAGAGCCTGACCTACGGAGTCGGACCCAGGACAGAATCCCAGAACCCTAGCACCGAGAGCAAGAGCCGGCTCAACTTCCTGGAGATTCTCCGGGAGCCGCACACCGACTACGTGATCAATGAGAGGGCGGTGGCGTACTGGCAGCGGCAGAAGCTTCCCCAGGCCATGGTCTCCCGACTCCAGGAGGGTCGGTCCGTGTTCGCGGACCTGGCCGCCTGGCAGGCGCACTTGCGAGACCTGGCGATCACCGGAGAGCGGCATGTGCGGATCGCCACCGAGGGGGCCTTGCTGGGGAGCCTGATCGCTCACGGGGTGTCGCCGGAGTTGGTCATCCTCAGCGACGGCGCGGAGCAATACGACGTCTTGATGCACGCGGCCTGCTGGATTCACGCGGAGCGGTCGTTGGCCCGCTTGATTCCGTGCGATGAGGAACACCGGGAGGCCATCGCGAGGGTTCGGCGAGAGATATGGGAGCTCTACCAGGACCTCAAGGCGTATCGGCAAGATCCCCGGCCGGCCCGGCGTCCTCGCCTGGAAGCCCGCTTCGATGTGATGTGCGACCGGCGCCCCGGTTTCCCGGATATTGACGGCGTGCTCAAGGGCCTGAGAGCCCACCGGTCGGCTTTGCTGCGGGTGCTGGAACGGCCCGAGATTCCGTTGCACACCAACTTGAGCGAGAACCATCTTCGGGACTACGTGAAGAAGCGGAAGATCAGCGGAAGCACGCGGAGTGAGTTGGGGCGTCGGGCGCGGGACACGTTCGCGAGCCTGAAGAAGACATGCCGGGAATTGGGAGTGAACTTCTGGGCTTATCTCCAGGATCGGGTGCGGGGATTGGGTCAAATTCCTCGCCTGGCGGTCCTGATCCGCCGGAAGGCGGAGGAGGCTGCGGCCAGGAAGGCGTCAGCCGCGCAGCTGGTCCAGGCGTGTGGCGGCGCGGCAGGGTCAACGCCGAGGCGATCGATGCGAGTGACTTCAGCGCCACTCCTGCGCGCCATGGTTGCCCGGGGTTATTGAGAAGTTACGGCGCGAAATCCGAACGAACCCAATGCTGCCAGAATGGCAGAAAGGGGCGAGGGCGATGGGTGATATCATCGCCCTCGCTCTCGCCCTCTCGATCAGGGCTGACGGGTGGTCTGGCGAGGTTTGGCGGCGACGTGGTTGGGGGGGCGGAGGTCCTTCATGACCTCGGCGACGGCCGTCTCGAGCTGGCGGTCGCGGCCGGCCAGGTTGTCCTCGGGCGAGTTCTCGACGAGGACATCCGGCTGGACGGCGTGGTTCTCCATGTTGGTCCGGGCCGAGTCGGCCAGGTACACCCCGACTCCCGGGGTGCGGATCGTCGAGCCGTCGATCAGCGAGTAGCTGCCCGTGCCGATGACGGCGCCCATGGTCGGGGTGCCCACCACCTTGCCGAGTCCCAGCGCGCGGAAGCCGGCCGGGAACATCTCGGCGTTGGAGGCGCTCCGCCAGTTCTGGAGCACGACCTTCGGGCCGAAGTAGCCAGTGAACGGACGCTCTGTCGGCTCGACCCCGCGCGGCTGCCAGATCTCGTACGGGCGCTGGACCAGGATGCCAAGCAGTTCCTGCTCGATGTTGCCGCCGCCGTTCCAGCGCTCGTCGATGACCAGGCCCTCCTTGTGGCGGAACTCGGCAAGCTCCTTCTTGAACCTCGCCAGCGACGACTGGTCCATGGCCTTGATGTGCAGGTAGCCCACCCGGCCGCCGGAGAGTTTGTCGACCAGGGCGCGGCGGTCCTTGACCCAGCGCTCGTAGCGCAGCGCCGAGAAGCTCGACAGCGAGATCGGTTCGTACCTGACTTTCCACGCACCCTCGGGGACGGGTTTGTCGTTGAGCGTCAGCTCGACCTTGCGGTTGAGCCGGCGGCCGAGGAACGCGAAGTAGTCGTCGCCGGCCTTGACGGGCTTGCCGTCGATGGCGATGAGGTAGTTCCCCTTCGCGGCCCGGATCCAGTCCCTGTCGGCGGGGCCATCCTCGTAGATGTGGGCGATCCGGTATCGGTCGCTGGCGGCGTCGGGCCGGAGATCGAGGCCGAGATGCCGGGTCGGGACCGGAGCCACCTCGTCGGCCGCGGCGCCCCGGCCTCGGCCGGCGGCGGCGCCGGTGTGCGAGGCGTTGAGCTCGCCGATCATCTCATTGATGAGGTTCATCAGTTCGTGGCGGTCAGCGACGTGGGCGACGAGCGGCCGGTACTTCGCCCGCATGGCGTCCCAGTCGGTGCCGTGGAGCCTGGGGTCGTAGAAGCGGTATTTCATGCATCGCCAGGCGTCGTCGAACATCTCATCCCACTCCTGGGGCTTCTCGACCCGGACGGTGACGTTGAAGCCGATCCGCCGCTTCGACCCGCTCCCGGAACCACTTCCGGAGCTGCCGTCTCCTGGACCGCCCGCGCCGGATCGGCCGCGGCCTCCGAATGCCGCAAGTGCGCCGAAGCCGCTGCCGGCACCTCCGCCGCCACCTCCGGCCGGGCTCGAGTAGACAGATCCGCTCTCCTGGTAGAAGAGGGTGCGGCCGTCGCGGGTGAGCCGCAGGTTGGAGATCCCGCCGCGGAAGCCGCCGCGGAACCGGCGTGGGCGGTCATCGCCCGCATCGGTCGCCGGCCGGGGAGTGGCGGCGGCGATCCGGGTCATCCGGCGCCCGTTGTCCTGGATGCTGTAAATCGCGAGGTTGCCGCCGGGTCCGCGCCCGCCGCCGCCGATTCCGCCAGGCGTCCCCTCGCTGGCGACGAAGAACACCGTCCGGCCGTCGACGCCCGGCGTGTAGCTGAAGACCGAGCCGATGCGGGTGACCTGGCGCGTTCGCCGCTTCAGGCCATCCCAGTCGATTTTGGGCGTGCGGGGCCTGACCGATCGGCCAGGGCCCATCGCGCGCCGGCCCTCGGCGCCGGTGGCGGGGGCGTTGCCGCGAGGTTCGGGCTCCTCGGGGTCGCGGGTGAGCTTCTCCAGCGGGACGCAGAACAGGTGCATGGTGGATCGCGCCGAGGCGCTGAACTCTCCCTCGCGGCGGATGAAGTAAACCCTGATGCCGTCGGCCGAGAACCGCGGACTGGCCTCGTCGGCCGAGTCGAAGGTGATCTTGCGGGCCTCGCCGCCGGAGGACGGGACGAGGTAGACGTCGTCCGAGCGGGTGACGTCGGGCCGGGCGAAGGCGATCAGCTTGCCGTCGGGCGACCAGGCGGGCGGGCCAATCGGGCCGTATTTGGAGGACGCCAGCTCCTTGAGTCCCTTGCCGTCGGCGCCGATGGTGTAGAGCCGGCGTTCCGAGGTGGTGAAGGCCAGGGATTTGCCGTCGGGCGCCCAGGCGAGCGACGACTTGAGCGCGTCGATGTCGGTGAGCTTGCGGGCCGGTCCGGACCCGTCAGCCGCGATGACGTGGATCTCCTCGCGGCCGCTCTGGTCGGAGACGAAGGCGACGGTCTTGCCGTCGGGCGAGACCTCGACGTTCCGATCGCGGGCGGCGCCCTCGGTGAGCTGGCGAAGGTCGCCGTCGCCCTCCTCGTCGGTGGGCACGCTGAACAGTTCGCCGTGAACGCTGAGCACGATTCGGCGCCCGTCGGGGACGAGGTCGTAGTCATCGACCGTCGAGTTGAACTCGTGGAACTCGGTGAGGGTCTCCTGGGTCTCGGCGGCGATCTCGATGCGGATCGGCCGGACCTCGCCGCTGGCCGGGTTGAGCGTCCAGATGCCGAAATCGTGTTCGAAGACGATCGTCTTCCCGTCGCCGGAGATCGCCGGGAAGCGAGAGTCGCCCGAGGTGAGTGCGGTGACCCGCTCGGCCGCGCCGCCCGATTCCTTGACGCGCCAGATGTTGGTCAGGCCGCGGCCCTGGCGGTCGCTGACGAAGTAGACGAAGCCGTCGCGGCCCCACATCGGCCACGAGTCCATGCCATCGGAGGCGGCCACGTCGCTGAAGGTCCGGGCGTTGAGGTCCATCACCGTCACGTCGCTCTGGTAGGCGCCCCGGTAATACTTGCGCCAGTAGGCCTGCGCCTTGCGATTGATGGCGAGCCGCTTGCCGTCGGGCGAGTAGGATCCGGCGACGCCCATGTCGGGCCCGGCGTCGCGCGGCAGGCCGCCGTCGAGGGGCGCGACATAAAGCTTCGGCATGAAGTCCTCGCCCCGCTGGCTGGTGAAGAGGACGCCCTTGCCGTCGGGGGTCCAGTGGAGGACCGTCTCGTCGGCGGAGTGCACGGTCAGCCGGCGGGCGGCCCCGCCGGCTGTCGGGATCACGTAGACGTCCAGGTTTCCCTCGCGGTCCGAGGAGAAGGCGATCCAGCGGCCATCGGGCGAGAATCGCGGAGAGACGTCACGCGCCCGGTGCACGGTCAGGCGCCGGATGTTCCCGCCATCGACGCCGGCCAGCCAGATGTCCCCCAGATAGGTGAAGGCGATCCGGCGGTCGTGGATATCGGGATAGCGGACCAGCCTGGCCTCCCCGGACGCGGCCGGAGGCGACAGGGCGGCCAGCGCGACGGCGGCGGCGACGGCGGCGACGAGAGTCTTCATGGTGGAATTCCCCTGAAGGTGGAACGTGGGGCTGTACGGGATCCTTGGGCAATACGGGCGTCTGCCAGGAAAGAGCGACGTCGGCCCGTCCGCCGCCCCCGCCCGGACGATCGACGGGCCAGGGTGGTCGGACGAGCCGGCGAACGAGCCGGTCGCCGGATCCGATGGAGGAAGATATCATGGATCGGTCGGCAACTCGATGACCGGGCGAACTCGCCGGGATTCTCCAGGCTCGAAGGCCGGGATCAGCCGGGATGACGCCTATACCTCTAACGTCCATTTTGTCTGGATCGCGCAGGCGCGCGAGCCAGTCCCGACCGGAGGGGACAGCCGGCCGGCGGCACCTGTCTTTCGTGCGACGGTTCCGATCTTCGGTCGATCGATCCGGGGAACTCCGCCAATGTTCCGGCGAATCCGTGAGCTGCTCTTCAGCCTGACCGGCGTGATCATGGCGCTTCTGGCGCTCTCGTCGCTCCTGCTTGCCAGCTATCAGATGGAGACCTGGCCGTTCGGCGACCATCGGCCGCTCCGCGAACGGTATGACTACTACCGGGTCCAGCGGCTGGAACTGGATCCCTTCTTCAGCGCGCCGGGGCGGGTCGAGAGCACACATCGAACGATCGTCAAATGCGAGCTGGAAAACATGACCGGTGCCAGCGGCGGCACGACCCAGGGCGCCTCGACCATCATCTGGCTGATCCCTGAGGGGGCGAAGGTGAAGACGGGGGACGTCCTGGCGCGCCTGGACGGCACCAACTACGAGGAGATGCTCCGGCAGCAGGCCATCGTCGTCGAACAGGCGAAGGCCAGCCACCTTCAGGCCCAGCTCGACCACGAGATCGCCCAGATCGCCCTGCGGGAATACATCGAGGGCGTTGCCAAAACGACCGAGCAGGAAATGGAGGCGAGCATCACCCTGGCGGAATCGAACCTGAACCAGGCTCGCGAGCGGCTGGAATGGACCAAGAAGATGAATAGCAAGGGCTATGCATCGATCGCGCAGATGGAGTCGGACAAGCAAACCGTGATGACGTCCGAGATCTCGCTTCAGAGTCTGCTCGGCCAGCACGACCTGTTCCAGCGGTTCACACTGCCCAAGACGCAGAAGACCCTCCAGGCTGACATCACCACCACGCAGACGACCCTGGACAGCGAGGAGGTCAAGCTCAACCGGCAGGTCGAGCGGTTCAAGCTGCTCGAGAGGCAGGTCACCCGCTGCACGATCCGGGCGCCTCACGACGGAGTGGTGTATTACTACTTCGAGCCCCAGAAGCGCTGGCGCGATACCGACACGACGATCCAGGAGGGGCTGGCCGTCTACCAGGAGCAAAAGCTCTTCTATCTTCCCGACCTGGCCGAAATGGAGATCGAGGTCACGCTGAACGAGTCCATCGTCCGGCGAGTCGAGATC
>JAKAUH010000612.1 GCA_021818605.1 Planctomycetota bacterium | reverse complement strand
GTTGGCTCTCGCCGTATCACTGAGGGAGGCCCGGATCATCTCGTTCCGTTCATCACGTGCGATTGTCCGGCGGTGGAGGAGGCAGCTCCGGCACATCAAGCGGCGGAGGAGAATCACCCGGGGGCCGGGTGGGTTTCGGCTGGGGAGGCGTCGCCGCGGAATTCTTGCCGTCGCCCGCGCCATTGCCGGGCCGACGCCCTGGACCCGGACGACCCGGGACTGTCTCGGGCGCGGGCGCGGGCGGGACGCTCGAATCCGTGCCGTGGCCGGAATCCCGAGGGCCGAGCGGTTCACGCCGGGCGGGTTGGCCGACCGCGCCGGGAGCCGGCTCGAGCCGCGGCCGGGTGGGGATCTCCAGCGTCCGGCCGTCGCGGCGGACGGTCAGCTTCAGTTCATCCCCGATCGGAGTCCGCTCGACGGCCTCCTGGAGCGCGGCCACGCCATTCACCGGACGCCCGCCCGCCGCGACGATGATGTCGCCGCGCTTCACGCCGGCCTGGGCTGCCGGCGAATCGCGCATGACCGCCGACACGTGCACGCCCGGCTGACCGTCTCCCGGCGGCATCGCGAGCGGTCCGTTTGCGTCGATGTAGAGGCCCAGATGACCGCGCCGGGCCCGACCGAACCGCGCCAGGTCGGCGGTGATCCGGCGAGCCCGGTCCGCAGGGATCGCGTGACTCATCCCCTCGAACCCGTCGCTCCGACGGCCGCCCAGCTTGCCGATCCCGACGACCTCGCCGGCCAGGTTGACCAGCACTCCGCCGGCCCCGACCCGCGGGATCGCGGCGTCCGTCTCGAGCAGGAACTCGCCCCTGGCCTCGCGTCGGGCGCTGAAGACCCCGGCCGATAGCGACGGCGGCCCCGGTCCGGGCTGACCGAGCGCGACCAGCCAGTCGCCCGGCTCGAGCTTCGCGGGATCGCCCCACGCCGCTGGTTCGAGGCGTAGCCCCTGCGTGTCGACCACCAGCAACGCCAGGTCGCTCCGCTCATCGCGGCGAATCTCGGAGGTCAACCGCTCGACCCCGTCCGGGAACGTCACCACGAGCTGGATGGCTCCCTGGGTCGGTCGCTCGGTCGTGAGCACGTGCCCGTGCTCAGCGTCGATCACAAGACCCGTCCAGGAGATCGGCCCGTCGACCTCGGGCGAGCGAATGACCCCGGGCGGCATTCCGAGCTGGGGAATGAGACGACCGGGCCCTGACGGGATGGGCTGGCCCGAGGGAAAGGTATCCGCCACGCGTACCGTCACCAGCGCACCCTTCACGCGCGCCGCCGCCCGGCGAAAGCTCGCCGACAGCGACGCGGCCGCGTCCTGTGCGTTCGCGACCGGCGACATCCCTCCGATCCCGGCGGCCGCGATGGCGATGACGGCGAGGAGGACCCGGCCAACGGCTCGCGACTCTCGGCAGATGGGAATCATCGTGGGTACTCCATCCCCAGATGCGATCGAAGCTCGCCAGACCACGAGCCTGCGGGGCCAGTTTGCGTGGCCGGGTCTCGGCCCGAAGACCGAGGCGAGTCGGAAGGCCAGGCGTCGGCCTCACGGAGCGGGCGAAGGACTCCAGACCGCCTGACACGTCTCCGCGGTCGTCCAGGCCGCGTGCAAGCCTACCGCCGACGGATCTGGTCCGAGAAGAGGATCCGCGGGCCGGCAGCATGCGGATCACTCGAACCCGGGTGCTCCCGAGACGGGCGGTCCGATACCTTGATGACTATAACGACTGCCCGCCGCGGCCCGCAATGGTTACAAAAGCAAGCAGCCAGGCCGGCCAGGCCGCCAGGCTATCAGGACTTCGGCCTGACGCCGTTCTTCAGGGTTGCGCGGGTCTTCGGATCGGCCGGCGGATTCCCGCGAGCCCGATTCCGGGCCGACCTCGTGTGCCTCGTCAGTGGCCGGCCCATCGCCTGGAACTCGATCTTACCGGCTCGCGGGTCGATGTAGGGCAGCACCGTCTTCCGCCGCCCGCCGTCGAGGTGGATCACGAACGCTTGGCCGATCTGCTCGGGCGTGAGGTTGTGAACCTCCCGCTTCTCCTGCGGCGTTCCCTCGTGCGCGATCGTCTCGAGCTTGACGCGGACGACCGGTTGGGCCGGATCCGCCCAGATCGAACGGATATGGATGGTATAATCACCGTCGAAACCCCGGGGGCAAACGTAGACCTCCTCCGAGTGCTTGCCGAACCCGTTTCCCAGCACCGAGCCGCCGAAGACCGTCCGGGGCAGGTCGTAGCTGGCCGTCACGCCCAGCGGTTCATCCACGGCGAGGTCGTAATCGGCATAGCCGTCCCAGGAGAGCCGGACGAAGACATCGCGGGTCAGGGCCTCGGCCAGCCGGCCCTCCAGGGTCGCGGCATCCTGGCTGCGTCCGTCCTCGCGCAGGGCCTTTGCCATGTTCTGGACCTGACGGCGGCACTCGGCGCGGATGTATTCGTCCTCGCCGGGCCAGCCGAGGGCCAGCAACTTTTCGATCGCGTCCCCCATGCGGGCGGGGTCCTTCGTCTTCAGCGCCAGGTTGACCGACATCTTCAGCGGCTGGCTCAGATGCGGCACCCGGACGGCTGCCTCGTCGAGGAGCGCGCCCTGCCGGTCGACGTGACCCATGAGCGCCATCGTATCGGCCACGCTTACCAGGTCGTTCGGGTTGTGGGTCCGCTGCGCCAGGTCGGCCGCATAGTTGAGCGCCGCCGACTCGTCCGAGGCCGATCCGCGGTTCATGTGGATCGCCAGCGCCAGCGCCCGGTACATCCACGCCTCGGCATTTTTGCCGTGGTGTGTCAGGTAACCGACGAGCACGGCCTGGACGTCGCGCATCCGCTGATTCACGCCCAGTAGCCGGACGGTTTCGTGCAACTCGCCGGCGGTCTCGCTGTGCGTTTTGTAGTAGTTCGACCAGAAGGTGAACGGGTTGGTGTGAACGACCGACGCCGTGCCTCTCCGCGAGGGGCCCTCGATCGGGATCAACCGATCCAGGGGTGAGTCGCCCCTCTTCGGCCCGCCTGGCCGGAAGAGCGGCGAGACCTCGGACCTCGAATTCGACGACCCTGGCTTGACGCTTGGCCCGTCGTAATAACTCCTGTTCCCCAACGACGAGGGGCCAGCCGGCATGACGCCGGACTGGCCCCGAGTGGTTGCGGTTGTGGAGGAACGGCTACGGACGGTCGGACCGCCGAGCAGGACGTCCTCTAGTTGCTTTTTTTTTGCAGATAGGCGTCGTCGGACCGCGACGGGTCCTGTGGATCGACGGCCGGAATCGACATCATGCCCATGCCGCCGCCCATCATGCCGCCGCCCATGCCGCCGCCCATGCCACCGCCCATGCCGCCGCCCATGCCGCCCATGCCGCCGCCCATCATGCCGCCACCCATGCCACCACCGCCCATACCGCCGCCACCACCCATCATGAGGGACAGCGGGATGATGGCGAGGTCGGCGACAGGGTAGACGCGGATCTCGGTCTGCTGGTCTTCCGAGTCCTCGGAGGTGATCATCAGGAAGCCGTCCTTGACGGTGTACGCCAGGCCGAGCTGCTTGAGCATCAGGCGAAGGGTGGTCTTGAGGGGCACGCCCTCGAGGTCCATCTGGACGGTCGAGTTGAGCGAGCGCTCGGCCTCCTGGAGGCCGATGGGATCGACGTAGATGGGGATCCCCGAGAACGTCGGGGTGGTCGTGGCCTGCTTGATGTACTTGAGCACGTCGTCCAGGGGCGTCTCGGCCGCGAAGGACATGCTGATCGGCTCATCGAGCATCTGGAGGATCTGGCGAGTGCGGGGATCACGCTCGAAGAGGTCGACGGCCCGGCCCCAGCGCTTGATTCGCTTCTCGGAGATGTACCGCCACCAGTCGGCCTCGGGATACTCGATGAACTGGTTGTCGGGGAAGGGGATCGAGGCCCGGGTGACGTCCTGCATCGTCAATAGGAACCGGTAGTTCTTGAGGCGGACGAACATGAGTTCCTGGGTATAGAAGCTCATGGAGTTCGAGACCTGCTCGCCAGCGGCCGGCGCGGGGTCGTTGTCGCTGTAGGGGAGCGGCCCGCCGCGCTGAAGGGCGTAGGCCTTCTGAGCCAGCAGCCTGGCCTCGTAGAACGGCTGCGCGGCGGCGCGGATGTCGCCCAGTCCGCCGATGAAGAGGATGTTGTACACGCCCTCGCTCATCAGGGTGTCGAACTGGACCATCATCGCGCCGATCGTCTCCTTGTCGCGCTGGAAGATGCCGATGGCGCGGGTCCGCTGTTCGGAGGCCGCCTCGACCCGGTTGCGCTCGGCTCGCTCGGCGATGATCCGCTCCTCGGCCTGCGCCGTGGAGACCATCTGGGCATTGATTCGGCGCTCGAGGCTGGCCCGGTCGGCCTCGGGGACGTTGACGGCCGAGCGGACGACGTTGAGGTTCAGCCGCAACTGGTTGAGCGCGGCCTCGGGCTGCCCCTGATCCATCAGTTCTCGGGCGGCCTGGAGCCGTTGCTCGACGTCGTTGGTGAGCTGCTCTCGCGCCAGGCTCTCGGCGCGGATGGTTTCGTCGATAGTGGCCCGGTTATCGGGAGCCGCGGGCACCGGCTGCTCGGCCGGGGCCCCCGCCGCGGGGACGGCCGGGGTTGGCGGCGTGCCGGCCTGCTGCATGGCCACCTGGATGACCTTGCCGCGGGCGTGCTTGCTCTGGTCCAGGCCCTGGGCGGCCTGCTTGTTGTTCGGGTCCAGCAGCAGGGCCTTTTGGAAGAACGTCTCCGCAGTCGGAGCCGCACCCTGGGCCAGGGCCTGCCGGCCCAGATCGGTTAACTGTTTGGAAAGCGGGGGGTCGTCACCGGCGAAGGCCGACCCGCCGGGCAACATCAAGCTGCCCAGCATCAGGAACCCGGCACCTCTCCACAGACGGGCGGTACGGGACATGTTCGGTGTCTCCAGCAGAAGGAAGTGACCGGCTCGGGCGCTCGATGTTCCCTCAATTAATAACTTACGACGCGGGATCTTCGTCCACAAGCCCATAACGAACGAACGAACCGCGGCGGCCCGGGACGCCGGCGCGGCCGACCGCCCCGACACCCGTGCCATCGGAATTCATTATGCCACACACTTGCGAGGACGGCCAACCGAGGGCCGCGCGCAGCCGTTGAGGAAACACCACTCCTCGTCACGGCGGTTTTGACACGAATCCGGCCATAACCTAGACATTCTACGGGACGCCGAGAAAGGCCGGGCAATCGGCCTGGCGAACCCTGGCCCCGGGGGATGCACCATCCCGCCGAGGCGACACCCCACACGCGCCCCCGGCGCCGTGCCGGCGTGCGGCAATGGAGCCGCCCGTCCCGCCCGCCGAGGGCCGTCCCGGAGTCCATCGCCATGTCCGCCGACCAGGAACAGACGAATCCCGCGCCGCAGGAATTCGATTTTTCCTCGTATCCCCGCAACACCCTCTTCCACGACCGCCGCAACGGCCGCGAGCGTCGCCATCGTGGCGACGCCGCCGCCCAGTCGCCGGGCCCGCATCAGCAGACCCCCGCCCCGGAACGCCGTCAGAAGAAGGAACGCCGGCGCCGGATCGACCCCACCACCTTCGAGAAGCAGTACACCGACGACGAGCTGGAGTTCATGAACGCCATGCAGCGCTTCAAGGAACTCTCGGGCAAGACCTTCCCCACCCACGGCGACGTGCTCAAGGTGGCCGTGATGCTCGGGTATCGCCGCGCCGTGTTCGAGTTCGACATGCCGCCCATCGGCGACGACGACATCGAGGCCTCGATCATCCTGGCATCGTCCGAATACAACTGATCGAACGAACTGGACCGCCGCTCCCTCCCAACCCACCCGCCATCAGCGGGCGCTGACCCGCACCGTTGACTCGCCCCCGCCCGACGCCCGCAGCACGTCCATCCAGGCCCGGGCGGCCTCGCCGGTTAGCCTCAAGGCAAGTCCTACCCCTCGAGTCTCTTCGGCGCCGGCCTGTCCGAGGCCGCTGGGGGCACGGGTGGCCGGTGCGTGCGGGACGCCGACCTCGCGCCCGGCCCGCTCGTCGCCAGCCAGGCCGATCGCCGCCTGAGCCAGTCCCCCGGCCGCGCGGTTCAACTCGTCGGCCCTCCCGGTGTCGGCCACCTAGA
>JAKAUH010001012.1 GCA_021818605.1 Planctomycetota bacterium | reverse complement strand
GACGACCCGACCGCCGGGTCCTTCCACGCATTGCAGCGGGTGGATTTGCTGCGGCTGCGTCGCAACCTGGGACACCAGCGCGCAATCGCTATCGGGCTGGCCTATATCGAGGACTGTCTGCGGGCGCGGGCCGTGGTCGTCATGGACAGCGACGGCGAGGACGACCCGGCCGACGTACCCCGGCTGATCGAGGCGGTCGAGCAAGATGGCGGGCGCCGGATCGTCTTCGCTGAGCGGACGCGGCGCTCCGAATCGCTGGCCTTCCGATTCTTCTACGGGATCTACCGCGGCCTGCACCACCTGTTGACCGGCCAGAAGGTCCAGGTGGGCAACTTCAGCATAATCCCTCGGCGGCGACTGTCGAGCCTGGTCGTCGTCTCCGAGCTGTGGAACCACTACGCTGCGGCGGTTATCCGCTCGCGGCAGCCGCATACCACGATCCCGACCCGTCGGGCGAAGCGTCTCCGCGGCCGCTCGACCATGAACTTCGTGTCGCTGGTCACGCACGGGCTGAGTGCGATCTCGGTGCAGAGCGACGTGGTGGGAGTCCGGCTGTTCGTGCTGTCGGTGCTGCTGGCCCTCACCAACACGATCGGCATCGCCGCGGTCGTGATCGTGCGGCTGACGACCAACTGGGGCGTGCCGGGCTGGGCGACGTCCACCGTCGGACTACTCATGATCATGCTGAGCCAGGCGGTCATCGCGACGCTGGTCTTCAGCTTCATAAGCCTGGGCGCGCGACACGGATCGCAGTTCCTGCCGCGCCGGGACTATTCCTATTTCGTCGGCTCAGTCTGGACGCTCTGCGGGGATGAGTCGTCCGCGTTGCCCCTGACGACCCCGGAACTGGTCGACGCGGCCCTTTGATCGATCCCATCGAGGAGACAAACCTTGTCTTACACCTATGTCGGTACGGAGCTCGACCTGTTCGCGGCCGCAGTCCAGTGGAAGTCGTACGTGCGGAAGCAGGTAGCCGCGCACCTTGGCCGCCGCGTCCTTGAGGTCGGCGCGGGGCACGGCGGGACGACGCGAATCCTCTGCGACGGCAGCGCCGATCGCTGGCTCTGCCTCGAGCCCGACGCCGCGCTCACGGACCGATTGCACGCCGCAATTCGCGACGGCGAGCTGCCGGATTGCTGCGAGGCGAGGATCGGCACGCTCGACGATCTCGACGACGGCGATCGCTTCGACACGATCCTCTACATGGACGTGCTCGAGCACATCGCCGACGATCGCGGCGAGCTGGCAATGGCCGCGGACCGGCTCCGTCCCGGCGGCCATGTTGTCGTGCTGTCACCGGCGCACCAGTGGCTGTTCACGCCGTTCGACGCCGCGATCGGCCACCATCGCCGCTATTCCCGCCGGTCGCTCCGCGCTGCTGGACCGGACGGCTTGCACCTCACACGGCTGGCATATCTCGACTCGGCCGGAATGCTCGCATCGCTGGGCAATCGACTGGTACTCAGGAGCGCATCGCCGAATTCGGCGCAGATTGCCTTCTGGGATCGCTTCCTGGTGCGCGTGTCGTCTTTCACCGATCGGCTGCTGGCGCACCGGATCGGCAAGTCGATCCTGGGCATCTGGACGAAGCCAGCTTGATCATGTGGGAGGCTCGTCTCCGCGGCATCCGTCGCCTATAATAGAGAGGTTGATTCCCCCGCACCTCTCACTTTCGCGAAGGGGGTCTCTCATGGCGACGGCCACGCATCACGCACTCGTCTCTCCCCGGATCGAGGAGCGGCTCCGGCGCGGCGAACTGAGCGAGCACCAGGTCGAGGCGTTCGGCGAATTCCTCGACCGGGTGGAACGCGACCTTTTGCACCACCGGATCATCACCGACAACGCCTACTCCCGCTGGTTCCGCGACGGGACCGCGACGAACGCCGAACTCGCGCATTTCGTCCAGCAATTCTCGGTCTTCTCCAACCAGTTCCTGGTCGCGGCTCTCTTGCGAGTCATCAACGCGCCATCGATCCAGCAGGCACGCGCGGCCAAGGAGATCCTGATGAACGAGCTGGGGGTGATCTACCGAAGGACGAATGGTCCTTCGACTCCCGACCGGCGCGACTCCGCCGACGACGATGACACCCGAGACCGCGAGGGCGATCCGGACCTCGTCAGCACCGAGGGAACCGTCGACGGCGGGATCTTCCGCTTCCGTGCCGCCCACTTCGAATGGCTGCTGGCCGTGGGTGAAGCCCTCGGACTTGGATTCGATGACCTGGGGAAGCGTCGCCACGGCCGGGACTACACGCTGCACTTCTGCGACGAGCTTCAGCGCTTGTACGGCAGTGAGGATGATCGGATCGCCGAGGGCGCGAGCTTCGCCGTCGAGAACTGGGCAGCGGCCGGCTTCTGGCAGGAGCTCGAGGACGGCCTGCTGCACATCAAATCGACCCGACTGCCCCGGCTGAAGATCGCATTCTTCACCTGGCACAACCGCGTCGAGGCCCAGCACGCCGGCCACACGATGGAGGAGCTCGAGGCCGTCTTCTTCGACCCCAATTTCGACGAGTCGAGGTTCTTCCAGGGCGCGCACGAGGTGCTCGACGCAATTGCCGGCTTCTGGGACGGCCTGGAGGCCGACCGGAGGCGCGGGATCGGGTGAGTGTCGCGCGCGGATCGACGACCTCACGTAGGTCAGGCTTTTGCCTGACGCGAAAGCCTCGTCAGGCTAAAGCCTGACCTACTCTCAGAGAGAGGGACCCGGCATGGCCAGCGGCAGCGACGCGATGGCGCTCAAGCGGATCGACCACGTCCGCATGTTCGTCGGCAATGCGCGGCAGTCGGCGTACTTCTACCGCAACGCGTTCGGCTTCGAGGTCGTGGCCTATGCGGGCCTCGAGACGGGCGTGCGGCATGAGGCGGCCTACGTGCTGCGCCAGGGTCACATCACCTTCGTACTCGCCAGCCCGCTGCGCCCCGATCACCCGGACTCCAGCCGGCTGATTCAGCACGGCGACGGCGTGCAATCGATCGCGCTGGAGGTCGCCGACGTCGGCGCGGCATTCGAGGCGGCCGTGGCGCGCGGCGCCCGGCCGGCCACGCCGCCCACGAAGCTGGAGGACGACCACGGCGTGTACGAATTCGCCGAGATCCACGCCTACGGCGACACGACGCACGCGTTCGTCGACCGTTCGAAGTATCAGGGGGTCTTCGCACCCGGGTTCCAGCCGATGGATCCCGACCGCTATAGCCCCCGCACGTTCCACCCGGTGGGACTGGCCGCGATTGACCACATTGTCGCCAACGTCGAGGAAGGGCGGATGGGCGACTGGGTCGATTACTACAGCAAGATCATGGGCTTCTCGCTCCTGGCCAGCTTCGACGACAAGGACATCAGCACCGAGTACTCGGCGCTCATGTCCAAGGTCGTCGCCGACGGCCGCGGGCGGATCAAGTTCCCCATCAACGAGCCGGCGCACGGGCGCCGGCGGTCGCAGATCGAGGAGTTCCTCGAATACTACGGCGGGCCAGGCGTGCAGCACATCGCCCTGGCTACAGGAGACATCATCTCCAGCGTCCGGGCCATGGCCGCCAACGACGTGTCGTTCCTGAAGGTCCCGCCAGCCTATTACGAGATGCTGCCCGACCGCGTCGGCACGATTCGCGAGGACCTGCACGAGCTCGCCGAACTCGGCATCCTGGTCGATCGCGACGAAGAGGGATACCTGCTCCAGATCTTCACGAAACCCGTCGAGGACCGGCCGACCCTTTTCTTCGAGATCATCCAGCGCCGCGGAGCAAAGAGCTTCGGCAAGGGGAACTTCAAGGCCCTGTTCGAGGCCATCGAACGCGAACAGGAGCGCCGGGGGACGCTGTGATTGGTCAGTGGTCGGTGGTCAGTGGTCGGTGGTCAGGGGTCAGGGGTCAGTGGTCAGTGGTCAGTGGTCAGTGGTCAGTGAAGAACGAAGAATTCAGGAGAGTTGGTGTCTCGATGCGCCAGCCGTTGCCGACGATCGCCAGCATCCGCGATTTCTACGCCTTCGAGCAGCACGTCTCGACGTGCCGGCGGCATCGGGGGCTGGACATGCCCCCACAGTGGTATCAGGTACCAGTGTTCTACTTCTCGAACCCGGCCGGCGTGATCGGGCCTGAGGCCGACGTCTGGGCACCGCGCGGCAGCGAGGCGCTCGACTACGAGCTCGAGCTGGCCTGCATCATCGGCCGCGAGGCCCGCGACCTGCCCGACGACGACCGGGCACTCGAGGCCGTCGCCGGGTTTACGATCATGAACGACTGGAGCGCGCGCGATCTTCAACGCGTTGAGATGGCGGTCGGATTGGGGCCGAGCAAGGGGAAGGACTTCGCCACCTCGCTCGGCCCCGACCTGGTGACGTTCGACGAGCTGGCCGACAAATACCGCGACGGCCGGCTGCATTTGGAGATGACGGCGACCCGCAACGGCCGCTTGCTGTCCCAGGGCGACTCGGGCACGATGTACTGGACCTGGCCGCAGTTGCTCGCCCACGCCAGCCGCGACGCGACGCTCCGGCCCGGCGACGTGATCGGCTCGGGGACCGTGGGCACCGGCTGCATCCTCGAGCTGACACCCGAAAGGGCAGGGGGGTGGCTGCGCCCCGGCGATGTCGTCGAGCTGTCCGTCGAGCGGCTGGGCACGTTGCGCAATCGCGTGATCGAGCACCCCTGAATCTCGCGGACTGACCAACCGCCCGCAAAGGAGGGACGATATGCCGCCCTACCTGCGACTCGGCTCGATCCCGCGCAAGCGGCACATCGCGCATCCCAACGTCCCGGGCTTCAAGGCCGAGGGGATCTATTACGAGGAAGTCGTCACGGTCGCCGGCTTCTCGCGGGCGTATAGCATCGTCTACCACCTGCGGCCGCCAACACGCGTCGTGCGAATCGAGCCGGCCGGCACCGAGCGGATCGAGGTGGTCGACGAGCCGGTGCTGCGGCACCATCACCTCAAAACCGGGTCGATCCCGCGCTCGGGCGACCCGATCACCGGCCGGCTGCCGATCCTGGGCAACGACGACGTGATCCTGTCGCGGTGCCGGCCCGCCGAGCCGCAGGCCGAGCTATTTCGCAACGCCGACGCCGACGAGATCGTCTTTGTCCACTCCGGCCGAGGGGCGCTGCACACCCACTTCGGCCCGCTGCCGTTCCGCGCGCTGGATTACGTCGTGATCCCGCGGTGCACCACCTACCGGCTCGAGTTCGAGCCGGGCTCGCACCCCGACCTCCTGGTCATCGAGGCGTCCGGCGTCGTGAGCCTGCCGGCGCGCTACCTGAATCCGGACGGACAGATCCGCCTGGGCGCGCCCTACAGCGAGCGCGACTTCCACGGCCCGACGCGGGTCGAGGTGGTGGACCATGAGCAGGAGACGACCGTGCTCGTGAAGGACGGACGGCGGCTGTCGCGATACACACTGGCGAACCATCCCTTCGACGTCGTGGGATGGGACGGGATGCTGTATCCTTACACGTTCAACGCCGAGGACTTCGAACCGATCACCGGGACGGTCCACCAGCCGCCGCCGGTGCAGCAGACCTTCGACGCGCCGGGGTTCGTCGTGTGTACCTTCGCGCCTCGGATGCTGGACACGCACCCCGAGGCGATCAAGGTGCCCTATGCGCATTCGAACGTCCAGTCCGACGAGGTGCTGTATTACGTCAAGGGCCGGTTCGGCAGCCGCCGCGGAGTCGAGGAATCGTCGTTTACGCTCCACCCGCGGGGGATCCCGCACGGTCCGCATCCCGGCACGATCGCCGCAAGCCGCGACATGACCCGGACAGACGAGCTGGCCGTGATGGTCGACACGTTCCGGCCCCTGCGGCTCACGCGGCAGGCCCTCGACCTGGACGACCCGAACTATCCCCTGAGCTGGATGGACTGACGGAATGATCATCGACGTATCGCAGGCGGACGTCGTCTCCGTCTACCAGGCCCTTGTGGGAGTCGTCACGCCGCGGCCAATCGCCTGGGTGACGACGGTCGACGAGCTGGGACACGTGAACCTGGCACCCTTCAGCTTCTTCAACACCTTCGGCGCCAATCCGCCGGTTGTGGTCTTAAGCACGACGCACAGCCGAGACGGGCCAATAAAGGACACACGCCGGAACCGCCA
>JAKAUH010000374.1 GCA_021818605.1 Planctomycetota bacterium | reverse complement strand
GATCAGCACGGCGATGATCGCGATGACAACCAGAAGCTCGATCAGGGTGAACCCGGATCGGCGCTGTGATGAACGATGATTCATGGACTGCGGACTCCTCGATGGCGGACAGCGCCGAGCGGTTCGCTCGGTGAACCGTCTCGCCTCCCTGTTCGGAGCTCGCTCCGGCGATGCTCCGGCCGGGCCATTGTAGCGATGCCGCATGAAGACCCGATGTGAGCCGGGCGAAGAGTTTCGAAATGCTTCGGGCCGCACAGGATGCCCCGCGCGGCCCGATGATTGAGATGGAGAAAACCCGGTCTTCCTTGGTGCCGTCGGCGCGTCTCGACCCGCCGGCCATGAGGAGGCGGATGAGGTCAGCCTGGTCGAGCAGGCCCTCTACCGCGACGCCGAGGCGGTCGGCCTGACCTTCGCCCTCGACCTCGCCTTCGAGCGCGTTCTGGCCCGCGATCGGGAGCTCGTCGCCCTCGACCGGCTGCGCGAGGTCCCGCTGGCGCGCGACACGGAGGTCCCATTGCCCCGGGTGTTGAACCCGCTCGCGCCGACCGACGAAAGGCCGTTCCCCTGACCACCCATTGCGCCGGCGTTCGTGCTGTTCATCGCGGCGGCGTTCATCCCGCCCATTGGCCCGTAGCCGTAGCCATTGTTATTGCCGTATCCACGGCCGTAACCACCGTAGGCACCCATCGCATAAGGGTTCGCAAGCGTACTGGCGCCGTAGCCATAGCCATATCCGCCGAGCCCGCCGCCGTAGAAGGCGGCTGTGTTGCCGGCGCCCATCCCGTACAGCCCCGTCGTTCCGGCCAGCGGGGCATTGAAGCCGCCCGCCCCGAGCCCGGCGCCGCCGAATCCCGCACCGCGGAAGCCGAGCCCGCCGCCACCGACGCCTGCCAGTGACGCCGATCCGAAGGAGCCGCCGCCCCGGGCGCAGCCGCCGCCTACTCTGCCCTGCGCGTGGGCCGTCGTCGCCAGCAACAGGCCCGCCGCCGCGAACGCCAGACTGGTTCGTACCATCGGATTTCCTCCCCCGGCGCCCGCGTCGCGTCGCCTCGCGAGGCGAGTCGTCGGTTATCGAGATCGCGTGGATCCGCGGGGAGACCGCGCCCCCTGATGAATGGAAGCGTAAATGGACGCCCGGAGCGCGCGCGGGGTTGTTGCTTGACGTCCTCGGGGCTGGGGCAATGCTGGCCGCATGGCACGGTCGCCGGCATTTGAGGACAGTTCTCGCCGAACACCACCTGGTCCGAGCCCGGCCTGGGCGGATCACCCGGGCTGGGCGAACCGGCGACGTCAGTTGCCGGGTTCTTGCTCTCGGCGTGATGACCCGGCGATTCACGTCGCCGGTTCGCCTGGAAGCGGCGAGTGACGTTGACCGTGCCCGCGATTCCACCCGGCGACTCACGTCGCCGGTTCGCCATGCGCCCGGCCGGGTGGTGTTCGGCGAGGAGTGTCCTGGCGTTCGCGTGGTTCGGCGGAGTCCGCCGCCGCTTCCCGGGGCCGCCGGCATGCCGGCCAGAGCGACACCAACAATGTTCGCTGGGCGGCCGGCGGCGATTCTGCTAGGATTTGATTGGGAGCAATCGAAAGGGCCTTCTGGCTTTTGATCGAGTGCCGGAGCGATGACGAAGAAGAGATCCGGTTCCCAAGGCACTTCACACAAGACATATCAGGTCTTCATCAGCCATGCCACGGCCGACAAATGAATCGCGACGAGAATCTGCGAGTTGATCGAGGGAGTGGGAGCGACGATCTTCCGGGACGACCGCGACATCGATGGCGGCGACGACATCCCCGAGGAGATTCGCCGGCAGATCAAACAGTCCCGGGAGATGCTGGTACTCTGGACGCCGGAATCCATGAATCGTCCGTGGGTGACACTCGAGATCGGGGCCGCATGGGGCCAGGGCAAACAGATGAGGATCACCGTCGTCCGCTGCCACGCCCCGATCGACACGATACCCGCGATGCTCAAGAGCAAGAAAACGATCACATTGAATGAAATCGACCAGTACCTGAGCGAGCTCAGGAACCGTCTTTGAGGTCGCCATGGCAAGGCCGAACGGGCTCTGCGACGTCTTCATCGCCAACTCCCCGAGCGAGGCGGCATTGGCGAACGAGATCGCCAATGCTTGTCGCGCCAGCGGGCTGAGAACGGCCACCAACGCGGAACTACCACCCGGGCGGGATACCAGCGATGCTCTGTGGGAAGCCCTGACGGAGAGCCGTGCGCTGGTCGTCATCCCGCCCAGCTCCGGGCTGACGGCCTCGATGTGGATCGAGGTCGGCGCGGTGCGTGCCTGGAACAAACCGATCTTCGGCATCCTGGCCGATCCGTCCATCCATCCCCCTCCTGCACTTTCAAGCATACCGTTCTATGTCCCTGCACGAATGGACGAGTTGATCAACGCCATCCAATCGGTGGATCGAGGCATCACCGACGCAGACGCTTCCATGCTGATCGAGGTCTATCAGGAGATCGGAGAGTCAGTCGATCGGTTGATGGTCGATCCGAAGCTTCGCCAGCGGCTCGGCCGACAATTCAAGACGAGAGCCAAGAAGTCGGTCACGGAGGAGCAGTTGCTCTCCGAGTTGCTGAGGATACGGAAGAAGGGACGATTGAAGCGCGGCCGGCCCGCCCCGAAAATGAAGCCTTCCGTCGGTTCGGCCTGAGTCACCCCAGTTGGCCGAAGTTCCCTGGCATGGCGTCAGTCCGACGCTCCCGGCTGGCCCGCTCACGAGTTCGATCCGATGAGTGACTCGCGCACATCACTTCCGGCGAATTCGAACGAGGGCGCCGGGCCGACGGCAACGATGATCCTGGACCAGCTCCGCGCCCGAACGCCCGCGCGCATCCTGACCGGCCGGGCAGGGGCCTCGTACCGGACGGCGACCTACCTCGAGCTGCGGGCCGATCACGCCGCGGCGCGCGACGCTGTCAACGCCGAGCTGGACCTCGACGCCGACCTCGGCGCCGACTTCGTGACGGAATGGGGCCTGTTCGAGGTCCCGACGCTCGCATCGACAAGAGCCGAGTTCCTGCTCCGTCCCGAGCTGGGCCGGTCGCTCGACCCCTCGGCGCGGCCAGCGGTCGCGGCGCTCTGCCCGGCCGGCGCTGACATCCAGATCGCCATCGCCGACGGGCTCTCGGCCGCGGCGGTGCGCGTGCAGGTCCCCTTGCTGTTGCCCCGGATCGCCGCCGAGACCAGTGCGAGGGGCTGGCGGCTCGGCCGGCCGTTCTTCGTGCGGCACGGGCGCGTCGGCGTGCTCAACGACATCGGCGAGTGGCTCGACCCGGCCGTCGTCGTCCTGCTGATCGGCGAGCGGCCAGGGCTGGCGACCGCCGAAAGCCTCTCGGCCTACATGGCCTTCCGCCCCCGCGCCGGGCATGATGACTCGCGGCGCAACCTGATCTCCAACATCCACGCCCGCGGCGTCGGCCCCGGCGAGGCGGCCGCGCGGATCGTCCGCCTGGCCGGCGAGATGATCCGTCAGCAGGCCAGCGGCGTGGGCGTCAAGGAAGACTGGCCGCCCGCGGCGATCGCAAGCGCCCGGCCCGACACGCCCGGCATCGGGTCGTGAGACAGCGGAATCGCTCTCGAACCGCCGGCCGGCTGGCGAGCCCTCAGCGGTTCGCCAGGTCCTTCCAGGCCCACGCAGGCCAGGAAGAAGCGTTTCTTCGTCGAGGACGCCAGGTTATTGAAGTCCTGAATCCGGCGCTCGACGTCTCTGATCAAAAGGAGAACGTCGGACCGCTGGAATCGTTCCGTCAGGTCATAATCGGCGGCATGGCGGTGGTCCTGGAGATCGACGAACATTGCAGCGAGTTCCCTGATTTCGATTGGAATCGCGAAGCTGGCGGGCAAGCCCTTGGCGACTCCTTTCTTGAGGGACCCGCCTCCAAAGGACTTGCAAGCCTCCTTCATGACCCCATGAACGAAGGCACGCCCGAGAACCTGGCGGAATGAGGCCTGGTTGTGCTGAGCCCCGATCTGAACCCGGGTCGCCTCGTCGACCAGGAGATGAAAGAGGGCATAATATACCGACGAGACGGCGCGTCGCACGTTCGCTTGCCTGGGTCTTGTGGGATCGAGCGTCGCCAGACGGACGGCCTGCTGCAGCAGATCCTTGTCCACCGCTCACTCCTCATCGGCGTCCTCGAGAAGCTCGCTCGGCCTGGCGAAGTGGATGTAGGGCCAGCGCTCGATGCCGGCGCCGCGAATCTTGTCGCGGATGGCGCGCTTCACAAGGTTGACATCATCGCCGTCGACCTTCTCGACGTCCACATCCTCACCGATCACGACCATCACCCGCAGCGCGTCCTCGCCGTCGTAGTTCACGTAATCCTCAACGAGGATGTCGACGACGTTGAGATCGCGCGGCAGCTTCGATTTGAGCTTGCTGAGCTACAGAACGTCCTGAGCCTTCCGGACCGCTAAATCGACGGCCATGGCCATTCTCTCCCCATGGACCGAACTCCCGCGACACCGGCTGGCCGGCCCCGGACCAGTTCGGCATCCCACATGACCCCGCTCTCATTCTCCGCCGGACCGCCCGGCGATTCAATGCCGGCTCCGGGTCGCCCGATTCCCGCGGGCCTATCGCCCCGGCAAGGAAGATCCTCAAGTCGGTCAGGCTCTCAGCCTGACAATGAAGGCGTGTCAGGCTGAGAGCCTGACCGACTTTTCTGCCGGCGTAATATAATGATCCCATGAACCACGACCGCGACCCGCTGCTGACTCTCACCGACTCGGGCCTCTACTGCGAACCAGGCGATTTCTTCATCGACCCCTGGCGCCCGGTGGACCGCGCGATCATCACCCACGCGCACGCCGACCACCTGGCCTGGGGCTGCGAACAGTACCTCGTCGCGCGCGACGGACTGGCCGTCGCCCGCGCCCGGCTGGGCGAAACCGCGACGATCGCCACGCTCCCTTTTGGCGAATCCATCGACAGGAACGGCGTGAAGGTCTCGCTCACCCGGCCGGGCACATCCGGCCTGCTCGACGCCATCGACGCCACCAACGCCGAGGCCGTCTGGCTCACCCACGGATATACCGCCGTGGTCGCGCGCTGGCTCGGCGATCACGGCCGCGAGGCGCACGCCGTCGCCACCCGCTACGAGGGCGAGAGCGAACGAGAGCGAGCCGAGACGCCCGCGGCCGAGGCGACGGATCGCTCGGCCGCCCCAGGCGTAGGAGAAAGCAACGGCGATCGCGGCGACGCCTGAAAAAAACGACGCGCCGACGATCGCCGCAGGCATCAGGCCCAGAGGGTGCGATCCTTGCGGCCCTGCGCCGGCAAGCCGAGGACCACGGCCGTTGACGCCGGGCCGGCGGACGCGACGTGGGCCACCGTCAGCCCGACCGCCGTGCCGCCTGCGGTCAGGTTCCACGTAATCGCGTCAGGATTGGTGCCCATCCCGGTCGCCGCGGTCGTCACACTCGCCCCGGACACGGAGGCGGCCGTCGTGGATGCAGTGGTCACGGGTGCGTCGAGGAAGATGCCGCTGACGACCGCATTCGGCCCGGAGATGTCCGTCACCACCACCTTCACGTCGCCCGTGACCTTCCACTGCACGTAGGTCCCGTTGTCGAACGACGAGATCTGCTGCGTGTCGAGCACCGCGCCCGTCGCCGGGTCGATCACCTGGAACTGCTCCACTCGGCCCGCTCGACCCCAGTCCAGCGCGTAGATCGACAGCAGGTGCGACTGACCGTCCGTCAGGTTCACGTTGATCGTGAAGCTATAGTCCCCATACCACTGCGTCGAGCTGCGCGTCGCCCCGCCGGAGGGGGACTCCAGCGCGCGGGTGTCCGTCGTGCTCGTCGTCGCCGTGTACGGCCACGCCCCAACCAGGCTGATGCTGGCGTACGACGGCAGGCTGGCCGGCGCCCCCTCAATGTCATAGCCCTGCGAACCGTAGACCCCCACCCAGTTCCCCGACGTCGTCGTGTCGTCCTTCACGAACGTCGCCGTCGCCGTCGCCGCCGGGGCTGGAGACGTCGTGGTGGAGGGTGAGTCGAGGAAGATGCCGCTGACGACCGCATTCGGCCCGGAGATGTCCGTCACCACCACCTTCACGTCGCCCGTGACCTTCCACTGCACGTAGGTCCCGTTGT
>JAKAUH010001086.1 GCA_021818605.1 Planctomycetota bacterium | reverse complement strand
TCTGCGGGTGGCGGGATCGTGGGACGAAGCCCGGCGGCCTGCACCGAGTCCCGCCGCGGTGCGGTGGCCGCGGCCGCGCCCTCGGCGGCCTTCGGGGCAGGTGGCATGTGCATCGGTTGCTGCGAGGCGTCCGGCGTGGCCGGGATCGGCAGCGGCGAGATCGTTCCCGGCGGTTTCGTGCCCGGCGGCAGGTTCCTCGGCATCACGCCCTCGACCGGTACCGGACGAGCCAGCGCGTCGGCTGGCGGCTGGCCGAGCGCCACGTACATGTTGAACTGCGACTCGTTGTAGTCAATGATCGCGTCGATGTAATCCAGCCGAGCGCCTGAGAGGAGCTGGAAGCTATTCAAGAGCTCGATCGGCAGCACGGCCCGCGGGCTAAGGCCCTCCGCTCCGACCATCAACCGGGTGTTGTCCAGGTCGTTGTGGAACGAGAGATAGCCCGAGCGAACGGCTTCCTCGTAAACACCGATCTGGGCATACCGGGCGTGGGTGCGGGCGTAGGCCTCGGCGATGTCGGCGCGGACCAGGTTCAGGGTCTCAACCTGCTGGAACTGGTTGATCTTGAGCCGCGCATCGGCGCCACGGATCAGGGCGATGTTGCCCAGGCCGAGGTTCTGGAGGGTCCAGTAGACGACCACGTCGAGGTCTTCGCGACCGCCGAATCCGCCGAAGACCGGGCGAACGAGGTTACTACCGCCGCCGAATCCGCCAGCGCTGAAGCCGATCAGAGTGTTGGGCGAGAAAGGCAAGATCTTGGCCCCGCCGAGGTACAGCAGCGCCGCCTCGATGGCCGCCCGCTGGGCCGCAACCTCGGGCCTACGGAGCAGGCCCAGCACGATCAGCTCGCTGAGCGGCATCGGGTCAGGGACCAGCGGCTGCGGCACGACGACCGCGTCGGTCGGGTGCAGGCGGACCGACGGGTCGAGGTTCAGGAGCTGGCAGAGACGGGCCGACGACGTCAGGATCTCGGCCTCCGACGCCTGGATCATCGACTCCCACCGCGAGACGACCGTCGAGGCCCGGTTGGCGTCCGCGACGCGCCCCTGGCCGAACCGGGCGTAGTCGCTGGTAATCTGGTAGATCACCCTGGCCTCGTCGCGGGCCTGAATCCGAGCCGCCCGGCGTCCCTCGGCTCGCAATAGCTCGCTGTAGGCCGTCGCGACCTGCAGCAGCATCTGATTCCGCACGGCCACCGTGTCGAATTCGCGCTGCCGTACAATCTGCTTCGAGGCCAGGTAGCCGTAGATCCCATAGCCCACATTTCCGGAGTAGAACACGCCAGGAATCGAAACCGTTCCCGCTGCCACAGCGTTGGCACCGGCTCCGACGTAAACCGCTGAACGGTTGACTGAGAGCATGTTGCCGTTGGACTGCTGCAACACGCCGCCGTGCGTGTCGTAGTTCATGCCTGGGTTGATCGAGGGCAGGAAGTAGGCCGCCGCGAGTTGTCGCAACGCCGCAGCCTCCATGATGCGCTGGCGAGCAACGTTGATCTCGGGGTTCTGCACGTTCGCCAGTCGGAGCGCCGAGGACAGGTCGATCGGACGGACCTCCGCACCGATGATCGGGGGTGGGGTCGGCGGTGGTGGCACGATGTCGTTCACAGGGTTATGGCCGGGACGTCGCGCCTGGCCAGGCAAGGCCTCCGGGGAAGTTCCCGGTGCGGGATTCGGGCGGGGCGGCGGCATTCCGGCCCCCTGCGCCGGCCCAGGCATCGGATTGGGGCTTAGCGGCATTCCGGCCCCCTGCGCCGGCCCGGGCACCGGATTGGGGTTTAGCGGTTGCATTCCGGCCCCCTGCGCCGGCCCGGGCACCGGATTGGGGTTTAGCGGCTGGATCTGCTGGGCCTGCCCGTGCGATCCGACGAGCCAGAGCAATGAGACAATGATCCATCCGGCGATGACGCCGGTCCGTTTCTTGGTCGCCACGTGAGCCTCCCTGCCACGTCGTGACGCGCCTCCGGCGCATCCGTCTTCCTGCTTCGCCCTTCGGTCAAGGGCATCGCCCCGTGACCGGCGCGCCTGCCGTCGGTCGACGGTCGAGCATCGTGATTCAGGCAACTCGAACAATCTTTCCATCGTCCAGCATGGGATTGAACTTGACGGGATTGTCGGAAGCGCCACGGCGATCGATGCTAGCACCCGTGCCAGACGCCCGGATCATCCGGGATTCACCGGAAATGTAGGTCGGGTGTCCCGTGCACGGAATCCGCCAGGACCCGCCTCGATCGCCGTCCAGCAAAACGTTTTGGTTGACAGTCGCCGGAATGAGGTTAGCATGGTACGAAATGAGATCCCGCCTCCGCATTGGGGCCCGATGACCTTGGTCCGTGCAGTCCGTTCGCCGCGGCACGTGGTGGTGTTGGCGGTCTTCCTGGCTCTTGGCCTCGCCAAGCCCCTGGAGTGGACCCTTTCGCGGAACGCGCTCGCGGACGCCTCGCATCGACAGATCTCTTCCCGCGCCCCCCGCAAACAGCAGCGCGTCCGCATGATCAACAACCGGGCATTGCCCGGCGCGATGGCCCGCACCCGCACGGATGGACCGCACTCCAGGTCGTCCTCCGAACACGCCCGGATGGTTTCCCGGCCCCGAAGCCTCCTCCGCCAGGATCGGACGGCACGCCTCTCCGTTCATGCCGCGATGTTTCAACCGCTTCGGTGTTGACCGCGGTGTCAGTCGTGCTCCCTCCCTGCGCCTTCCGAACAGTCCCAGCCGTCATTTCCGGGCGACCGCGCTCTCGCGTGTCGTCCGGCTCTCGTGCCGATCCCGTCCTCGTCCTGAAGGGGTCTTCCCATGAATGGATTGATACGTGCGTCCCTCGGTAATCCGCATGCGGTGACGGTGATGTGTTTCACCTTCATCCTGATGGGCGCACTCTCGCTCAACCTGATTCCGATCGACATCTTGCCGGTGTTCAAGAGCCCGGCCGTCCAGACACTGACTTTCTACGGCGGCATGTCCGCCAACAACATCGCCAACGACATCACCAACCGGATGGAGCGGTGGACCGGCCAGGCCAACGGCGGAAAGCGGCTAGAATCGCGGTCGATCGTCGGTGCCAGCATCGTCCGCAACTATTTCCAGGACGACACCGATCCCAACGGGGCCTTGACACAGGTCAACTCGCTCGCACTCGGTGTGATCCCCAACCTGCCGCCGGGTACGCTGCCGCCGGTGGTGCTGCCGTTTGACCCGACGGCCACCACGCCCGTCTGCGTCGTCGCCGTGGATAGCGAAGACCCGGCCAACGACGAGTCCGTGCTGTATGACGTGGGCCGATACGAGGTCCGCAACTACATCATGGGTATCCCCGGCGCCGTGGCGCCGGTGGTCTTCGGCGGCAAGATCCGCATGGTGCTGGCCTACCTCGACCGCGAGAAGATGCAGGCCCGCAACATGTCGCCGGTCGACGTGATGAAGGCGCTCGACTTCTCGAACGTCTTCTTCCCCAGCGCCGACGCGAAGTTCGGCGAGCTGGACTACATCATCGACTCCAACTCGATGTACCCGTTCCCACCCGAGATGGCGGACATCCCGCTGCGGTACGAGTCGGGGCATACCCTCTACCTCGGCGACGTGGCCACGCCCAGGGATGCCGCCTTCATCCAGACCAACGTGGTGCGGGTCAACGGCAAGCGCGAGGTCTACATCCCGGTCTACCGCCAGCTCGGCGCCAGCACGTTGGCCGTGGTCTCGGCTCTGGGCACGCAGCTCCAGGACTTCTCCGAACGTCTGACCCGCTCCAACATCAACCTCAAGCTACTGATGGACCAGTCGGTCTACGTCAGAAGCTCAATCATGGCCCTGGTGCAGGAGGGCCTGCTGGGCGCGGTCCTCTGCTCGCTGACGATCCTGATGTTCCTGGGCGAGATCCGGATGACGGCGATCGCCATCATGACGCTGCCGATCTCGATCCTGGCATCATCGACGGCGCTCTACTTCACCGGGCAGACGATCAACGTCATGACGCTCGCCGGCATGACGCTGGCCATCGGCCCGATGATCGACAGCGCCATCATCTGCCTGGAGAACACCCACCGGCACCTCGGTATGGGAGCCAACCCGCACGAGGCGGCGTTCCTGGGCGCCAGCGAGGTCGCCATGCCCGAGTTGGTGTCCACCATCTGCACCTTCCTGGTGCTCGCGCCTCTGGTCCTCACGCCGGGCCTCGGCCAGTTCCTCTTCAAGCCGATGGCCATGGGCGTCGCGTTCTCGATGATCGCGGCCTACTTCCTGTCGCGGACCCTCGTGCCCGCCTGCTCAGCTTACTGGCTGCACGGCCACGGCGACGGCCATGGGAACGGGCACGGCCACGGCAACGGCCACGGCGATGGTCATGGACACGGGCATGAAGGTAGCGACGTCCACGGCGGGTCGCTGTCGCCCCAGGACGGCCCCGAAACGTTCACGATCAACGGCAACGGCAATGGCAATGGACATGGACACGCTCGGCCGGGCGGGATCTTCGGCCCGATCAAGCGGGCGTTCGCCCGCTGGGAGCGGATGATCGACACCGGCATCGAGTACTACGTCAAGGGACTCGATGGGGTTCTGCGCCACCGAATCCTGGCGGTCTGCCTCGGCTTCGGCACCCTGGCGCTCACCATCGCTCTGATGTGGCCGATCCTCCGCAAGGAGTTCTTCCCCGAGGTGGACGCCGGCGCCTTCGAGATGTACGTCCGCACCAAGCAGAGCGGCACGCGCATCGAGCTCACCGAGCGCTGGATCGAGAAGGTCGAGGACTCCATCCGCGAGACCATCGACGAGGAGGATCTCATGCTGATCCTCTCCGAGCTCGGTGTCACCCCCGACTGGTCGGCCGCCTACACGCCCAACTCGGGCCCGATGGACGCCGTGCTCAAGATTCAGCTCTCCAAGGAGCGGCACTATTCCGCCCAGGAATATGTGCACATGCTCCGGACCAAGCTGAACGCCAACCCGGAGTTCGCCGCGAACCTGGAGTTCGCCTTCGATGCCGGCGGCATGGTCCGCGCGGCGATGAACGAGGGCAAGTCGACGCCGATCAGCGTCCGCGTCACTGGCAAAAGACAGGACGTCGCTCACAAGATCGCCACGGCGATCAAGGAGGCTGGCAAGACGGTCGACGGAGTCGTGGACGCGCGGGTCATCCAGCGTCTCGACTATCCCCAGTACGTTGTCACGGTCGACCGGATGAAGGCCGCCGAGCTCGGGTTGACCCAGACGGACGTGATGCAGAACGTGGTCGCCGCGTTCAACTCCAGTATCTCGTTCAACAAGCATAACTTCTGGATCGACCCCATCAGCAAGAACCAGTACTTCGTCGGCGTCCAGTACTGGGAGAAGGACATCCAGTCGATCGACACCCTGCTCGACATCCCGGTCACCACCCAGCGGCCCGACATGCCCAAGCGGCCGATCCCGCTGCGAAACGTGGTGACCGTCAGGCGCGAGACGGTTCCGAGCGAGGTGACGCACTACATGATCCAGCCGACAATCGAGGTCTCGTTCAACGTGGCTGTCCGTGACCTCGGTCACGTCTCCGACGACGTGATGAAGGTGATCGACCAGTTCGGCGAGCGGGACCCGTCCGCGCCGGGAACCTGGCTCCCCTGGGACCCGTCCAGCACCGAGAAGCGCCACCTCACCGGCTCGAAGGTCGTGCTCAGCGGCGAGTACCTCCGCATGAAGGACACCTTCAACAGCCTCTTCCAGGGCCTGATCTACGCCTCGGCGCTGATCTACTTCCTGATGGTCGGCCTGGACAAGTCGTTCGTCGTGCCGCTCTCGGTCATGGCGATCGTCCCGCTGAGCCTCATCGGCATCATGCCGATGCTGTATCTCACCGGCTCGGCCGTGAACGTCCAGTCGCTGCTGGGATTCGTCTTCATCATCGGCATCAAGGTGGCCAACTCGGTGCTGATGACCGACTACGCCCAGGAGCTCCGCCGGCATGAGGGCCTGACGCCCACCCAGGCCATCCGCAAGGCAGCCAGCCTCCGCGTGCGGCCGATCACGATGACCGCCCTGGCGGCGTTCTTCGCCCTCATCCCGGGTGCGATGGCCCTCGAGCGAGGCAGCGAATCGAACGCCCCGCTCGCCCGCGCCATCCTCGGCGGTCTGCTCGCCGGCGGGTCGGAA
>JAKAUH010000128.1 GCA_021818605.1 Planctomycetota bacterium | reverse complement strand
CAACTCACGTATCTCTGGAACTTTGGCGACGGCTCGAAGGCGACGGGCATGAGCCCCAGCCACACCTTCGCCAGCGATGGGATCTACAACGTCAGCCTGATGGTCACCGACCCGTATGGCGGATCGCCCACCCCCACGACCAGGGTCACCATCGACCCGTCGGTATCGGCCGGCCTTGATCCCACCGTCGACGCCGGATCTCCGGTGAGTTTCCAGGGGACGGCGGTCGGGAGCAGTGCTTTCACCTACGCATGGAACTTCGGCGACGGCGGGACCGCCAGCGGGACATTGACCCCGACCTACGTGTACCAGAACCCCGGTACGTTCACAGCCACGCTGACTGCCACCGATCCCAGCGGTCTGTCGAGCACCGCCTCGGTGCAAATCATCGTCGTCCCGGTGGCCCCGACGGTGAGCCTGACGGCTCCGTCGTCGGGGACGGCGGGGACGCCGGTGGCCTTCGCCGCCACCGCAACGGACATCAGCCCCATTGTCCAGGCCGCGGGGTTTACCGCCTCCGCCGCATCGAGTCGACCGGGGAGGTCCGCCCGGATCGCGTCATCGCTACGCTCGCCCGCCTCAGACGACGGTACCTTACCGAGACGGTCCACCTCATCAAGGAGACCCCAATCGTCAACGACGGCGTCATCGGCGAGGACCTGACCTATACTCTCCCTCCGCCGCGGGACAAGGGCGTTGTGGCCGCGCGGACGCGGCACTACATCAACGGCCACTTCTACTATGAGATGACCGTCACCTCGGCCTCCGGCAATCCCCTCCCTGACGCCGCCGCCCGGTATCTGTCCTCGCTGACGTTTGAAGCCGTCGTCAGGGCGCACTATGCTCGATTGAAGGCGGGAACGCGGGCGACCCGACGACCGGATCGACCCGAGGCGCGGACCCGCGTGCCGGTCGCCGGCGCGACGCCGGAAGCAGCGCTCAAGACGTTCGTCCTGGCGGTGGCCGCCGGCGACGAGACGACACTGCGGGTCGTCTCGCAGCCCGACGCCGATCTCGCCCGGCTGCTGCGCCGACCTCCCGCATCGCGGGAGGCCCTCGCGCGAACGAAGGCGCGGTTGGACCAGATCGTCATGAAACGACTCAAACCCGGCGACACCGCGAGGATGGCCGACGGCCGATCCAGGATTCTCCAGCCCGACGATATACGCGGGGGACGACTCGTGATCTGGCCTGAGGGCGCGAGCTACGCGACAGAACTCCGGAATGTCGGCGGGCACTGGAAGGTGGTCGCACGTCCCTTCATCGCAGCCCGCAAGGCGGTCGGAAGGGAGCCGTCTCGGTCGCCTGCCAACGGGTCGCCGGCCCGCACCGGTCGTTGATGCGGCACGTCAACAATCCTCCAGGCACTTGGTTTTCAACAGGTGCGGTTCGTGCCATGGTATCTGCACAGCACCATGCGTCGCCGCCTTCGACGAGATCATCGGATGGAAAAACCGGCCGTGGACTGCCGCTCGCTGCCGAGTCGTACCGGGGACAGTACGATGCCCGGGTTTTCCGGTTGAGGGGTTCATGAGAGTGATGATGATGGGCGGGGCCGGATTCATGGGTTCGAACTGGCTCGACCGGCTGCTGACCCAGGGCGACGAGGTGCGTGTCGTCGATCGCTTTCACCCGTTCTCTACCCGCGCGGTCAAGAAGAACAAAGACTCCAGGGGTCAGCCTGACCAAGATCGTCCGCCAGCTCGGGGCCGCCTGCCGCATCGGGCACTGTCCCTGGTCGGTGAGGGATCTCATCGAGGCGATCGCCCGGCGATGCGGAAGGACCCCGATCATCCAGAAGCTCCGCGAGCAACCGGGGGATGTGCGCCAGACTTACGCCGACATAAGGCGGCCAGGGCCGAGCTGGGCCGCCTGCCCCGGCCCCGAGCGCCGAGGCGCTGGCCTGGCCAGGCTGTCTCATCGTACCGATCCTCCGCATCCCGAATCACCAACGCATCCGCCCGAGGATTCCCGAGATGAGCCAGGAGACGAGCACCACGATCGCGTCCCCGGCGCCGGTTGTGTCCGAGGTCATGGCGACGGTGCTGAGCTTCGACGTCGAGGAGCACCATCGCATCGAGGCGGCGGCCGGGCTGGAGGTCGCTCCGTCGCTTCGCGAGGACTATCGACGCCGGATGGCCAGAACCACCCGCTGGATCCTCGATCGGCTCGCGGCCCGCGAGATCCACGCCACCTTCTTCATCGTGGGCCAGATCGCCGAGGACGATCCCGGGCTGGTCCGCGCCATCGCCGACGCCGGGCATGAGGTCGCCAGCCACGGCTGGGACCATCGTCGGATCCTCGCCATGACACGCGAGACCTTCCGCGAGGATCTGAGGACGAGCAAGGATGCGCTCGAGCAGGCCGGCGGGGTCAAAGTGGTCGGATACCGGGCACCCACCTTCAGCCTGGTGCGGAAGACCGCCTGGGCTCTCGACATCCTGGCGGATCTCGGATTCCTGTACGATTCGTCCATCTATCCGGTGCGTCACGACCGATACGGTATCCCCGAGGCGCCCCGCGGTCCGTTCGTGGCGGTGGGCGAAAGCGCCGAGATCCTGGAGATCCCTCCGGCGACGGTCCGGCTTGGGGGCGTCAATTTCCCCGTCGGGGGCGGCGGCTATTTCCGGCTGCTCCCCGGACCGATGTTCCGGTCGGCGCTTACGCTCGCGCGTCGCGACCCGAAGGCCGGGGCCACGATGCTCTATTTCCACCCGTGGGAGTTCGATCCCGATCAACCCAGGCTCCCGCTCCAGCGAGTGAGCCGCTTTCGGACCTATGTCGGTATCCGTCAGTCCCGGAGCCGCCTCGAACGTCTGATGACCGGTCGCCGGTTCATGCGGGCCGTCGACCTGGCCACGCGACTGCATGACCGTCGCGACGAACTGCCGCGGTTCCGGCCAGGCCACGGGCCGGGAACCCGTCTTCACTGTGTTGATTGAGGCCGGCTCCACAAGCAGGCACGTCGCGCCCGCGAGTTCGGGCCAATCTCTACGCGATCGAGGGAGAGTCCATGTCCGAGGGAATTGAGCACAACGCGGCCCCTGCCAGGGGCGGCAAGCCCGACGGTTTGACACGCAGCCCACGGCACGACGCACTGATGGAGCGGATCCAGGCGAACGACGTGCGGGTGGGCATCATCGGCCTGGGCTATGTCGGCCTGCCGCTGGCCCGGGCCTTTGGCGACCGCGGCATTGCCGTGCTGGGCTTCGACGTCGATCCGGCCAAGGTCGAGAAGCTCCAGCGGGGCGAGAGCTACATCAAGCACATCCCCGCCGAGGCCATCCGCGCCATGCGCGACACCCGCTTCGAGGCGACCACCGACTTCGCGCGGCTCGATGAACCCGACGTCATCATCATCTGCGTCCCCACCCCGCTGACCGACGCCCGGGATCCCGACCTGACCTACGTCGTCAACTCGGCCCGAGCGATTGCCGGGCGATTGCGGCCCGGGCAGCTCGTCATCCTCGAGAGCACCACGTATCCGGGCACCACCCGCGATGTCGTGCTGCCGATCCTGGCCGCCGGCGGCCTCCGGCCGGGCGTCGACTTCTTCCTGGCGTTTAGCCCCGAACGCGAGGACCCGGGCAATCCCCAGTTCTCGGCGCCGACGATCCCCAAGGTCGTCGGCGGCCTCGACCCGGCCAGCCTCGATCTCGCCGCCGCCCTGTACGGCAAGGTCGTCGTCAAGGTCGTACCGGTCTCCAGCCCCGAGGTCGCCGAGGCCTGCAAGATCCTTGAAAACACCTATCGCGCTATTAATATAGCGTTGGTCAACGAGCTGAAGGTGATCTACTCGCGCATGGGTGTCGACGTCTGGGAGGTCATCGAGGCCGCCCGGACCAAGCCGTTCGGCTTCCAGGCGTTCTACCCCGGTCCCGGCCTGGGGGGGCATTGCATCCCCATCGATCCCTTCTATCTCACCTGGGTCGCCCGCAAGCACGGGCTCTCCACGCGGTTCATCGAGCTGGCTGGCGAGATCAACACGGCGATGCCCGCCTACGTCGTTGACCGGGTCGCCGACGCTCTGAACGACCGGTGCCGGTCGATCCGCGGGAGCAAGATCACGCTCCTGGGCATGGCCTACAAGAAGGACGTCGACGACCCGCGCGAGTCGCCCGGGTTCGAGCTGATGGAACTCCTGCTGCACAAGGGGGCCGAGGTCGATTACAACGACCCGCATATCCCCACGCTACCCCCAATGCGACACTATCCCGACCTGCGGATGTCCAGCCGCGAGCTGACCGAGGATTACCTGGCGTCCCGCGACTGCGTGCTGGTCGTCACCGACCATTCGGCCTACGATTGGGCCTGGATTTGCCATCACGCTTCCCTCATCGTCGATACCCGCAACGCAACCCGGGGCGTCCAGAATCCCAGGGCCACCATCGTTCGCGCCTGAGCCAGTCCGCGAGGCGCGGGACATCATCAAGGGGATATCCACTTATGAGTGATTCGGTCGCGGCACTGGTCACAGGGGGCGCCGGCTTCATCGGCTCGCATCTGGTCGAGGCGCTGCTCGGCGAGGGCCTGCGCGTCCGGGTGCTGGACAACTTGTCCACCGGCCGCCGCTCCAACCTGGCGCATCTGGAGGGGCGATTCGACTGGGTCGAGGGAGACGCCTCGGATTTCGCCACCTGCCGGCGCGCCGCCGAGGGCGTGAATTACGTCTTCCACCAGGCGGCGATACCCAGCGTGCCCCGCTCGGTCCGCGAACCCTTGCCGTCGCACGAGAGCGGGCCCACCGCCACGCTCAACATGCTCGAGGCCGCCCGCCAGGCCGGGGTGCGGCGGTTCCTGTTCGCCGCCTCCAGCAGCGCTTATGGCAACACCGCCGAGCTGCCCAAGCACGAGGAGATGCTGCCGCGGCCGCTCAGCCCGTACGCCGCCGGCAAGCTCGCCGGCGAGCATTACGTCCGGGTCTATGCCCAGACCATGGGACTCGACGGCGTCAGCCTCCGCTACTTCAACATCTTCGGCCCGCGCCAGGACCCGTCGAGCCCGTACAGCGGCGTGATCTCGCTGTTCATTCGCACGATGGGCGAGGGCCGTCGGCCGACCATCTACGGCGACGGCGAGCAAACCCGCGACTTCACCTACGTGGCCAACGCCGTCGCCGCCAACCTCGCCGCCATGCGACACCCCGAAGCACTCCTCGGCGAGGTCTTCAACGTCGGCACCGGCGAGCGGATCCGACTGCTCGACGTGGTGACCGCCCTCAACCAGATCTTCGGCACCAACCTTCAGCCCGAGTTTCATCCCCCTCGCGAGGGGGACGTCCGCGACTCCCTGGCCAGCCTCGATCGGATCGGCCGCGTGCTCGGCTATCGCCCCCTCGTCCCGTTCGAGCAGGGACTCGAACGCACCGCGAAAGCACTCCAGTAGCCCGTCGCCGACCCAGGCGAAAGCCACCAACCCGATCGCACTCAACCCCGGCCACCTCGCCGGGGTTTTTTTGTTGGTACATCCAGAAGTGCCCTGAGCGAGGGCGCGACAGATCCTTGCGCGGATGCGGAGCGTCGAGCACCAGCGCAGGAACCGGCTGTTCGCCGGGAGCAATCAAAACGCCCGGACGTCGGCGGTGCACCTGAGCGCCTGGACGACGGGCAAGGAGTCGGAGATCGACCCGCGAGCGCACCTCCGCGATGTGCTGGAGCGGATCAGCGCGCGTCGGCGCGTCGGATCGAGGAACTGCTGTCCGATTGCTGGAAGGAGCTGCGCCAGCGGCCCGATCCGTCCGGCCGCCGGCGTCAGGCTGGAAAGCCTGACCTACTTGACGACCCGGCCGATCCGCCCGGCGTCGCCTGACGCGGGCCGGCCCGATCTGGTCGGCCGCCCGCGTCAGGCTAGAAAGCCTGACCTACGATGGCGTCCGCGGCTCTCGGAACAGCCCTTGTGCTCGCAATGAGACCCTGCCGCCTGAAGAATCCTTGCCAGATCCGAAAACTTTTCCAGTTTTCCGCGTCAACCGCCCTTTTTGTTCCTATACTCTCTATAGGGGCTATTTTTAACCGCCAACCCTTGCGACGCAGCGAGCACGCCAACCCACTTCCAGCCCGATCCAGCAGAGTGCAGCGGTTCACCCAGGTCAGAAAAAACACCGCCGACTCCGGCGCAGGAGCC
>JAKAUH010000622.1 GCA_021818605.1 Planctomycetota bacterium | reverse complement strand
ACGTCTGAGACGCCCGGCCGGGGTTTCGCACCGCCGGCGCTGCGAAAGGACGGGCCGGGCCGTCGATACAAAGCTCCGTTGGCCGGTCGGGCCCCGCCTCGTTTCCCTTCCCTCGCTTGACGCTCCCTGCCCTGGCCTGTTAGGTAGATCCGTGCCTCATCGAACGGCATCTGTTCGGATGAACAGAAATGGGCGTTCGGGGCGTCGGCTGGCGGCGAGCGGTAGGCGAAAAAACCGCGAGGAAATGGAAAAATTTATGAAGGGCCGGGGGTGATCCTAAGTGGTGACAGGATCAAGTGTCCGTAGTGCCATGCGGGCGTCGTGAAAGTGGACCTGTCGGGTCTGAGCGTGTTTTTCGATTGGCGGGGATCACGCCCGCCGTGTATCTTTCGGTTCGTCTTGGCCGAGTCGAAATCGCCCCCTGGGATTCCGGGCGGGCGGTTTGGCATCCGAGGAGCACTGCCACGATGCCTCATCTGTCTCGAATTGACCGTGTTCGGGGATGCTTGCTGGGCATGGCGGTGGGCGATGCCCTGGGTGCCCCGCTGGAGGGGCTGAGTGCCCAGCAGATCCGGGCGCATTATGGCCGAGTGAGGAACTATGTGGACGGCGTCCAGGCGTGGAAGCGGAAGCCGTACCGGTGGCGGTTGCGGGGCCTTTATTCGGACGACACGCAGCAGGCGATGGCGCTGTGCGACGTGTTGCTGGAGCATCAGGCGGTCGACGTGGACCGGCTGGCGGAGATCTACCTGAGCCTGGCGACGCCTCGCGGGGCGTTTGCCGGGGCGCACCGCGGGGTGGCGCGGAGCTTCCGGCAGGTGCTGGCGGCGCTGGAGCGGGGCGTGCCGCCGCGGCAGGCGTCGCAGGAGGGTGCGGGCATCGGCGCGGCGATGCGGATCGCGCCGGTGGCCCTGTACCTCGGTGACGATGTCGACGCGATGGTCGAGGCGGTCCTGGAGGCCAGCCTGATGACCCACCGCGACATCCGCAGCATCAGCGGGGCCCTGGCGGTGGCGCACGCCGTCCGCCGGCTGGTGGCCGGCGAGGAGCGTGATCCCAGCCTGCTGCTCTGGGTGGCCTCGGACCTGGTCAAGGACGAGCGGCGGATCGCCGACGAGCGTGCCGATGTCGTGATCAAGATTGCCGAGCATGCTCGCTGCATGCCCCGCGCCATCGCCCACGCCGAGTCGGTTCTGGACCTGTCGCGCGACCGGGCCCTCCAGGCGCTGCTCGACGAGGCCAACCGACACGGCGCCGAGCCATCGTGCAAGCGGGCGACGCAGGGCTTCCCACCGGCGTGCATACCGACGTGCCTGTATCTCCTGCTGACCACCGATAGCTTCGAGGAGGCCGTCAGCGATGTGATCAACCTGGGCGGCGATGCCGACACTGCGGGCGCCATTCTCGGCGCCATGGCGGGGGCCTATTACGGGATCGACGAAATCCCCCGGCGGTGGCTCGACGGCCTGCAGAACCGCGAGGGCCTGGAGGTCCGGGCGCACGCCCTGACCGCTCGCTCGGCCGAGGGGCTTGATATCCCCGACCTGGTCGCCACCGAGCGCGAGCTGACCCGTCGGGAAACCGAGACCCTGGAACAGGTTATGTCCGTGGCTCGCGGTGGCGGCGACCGGGGGGCGAATCGCGTCTTCTGAGCGATGCCTCGTTCCTGGGCTGGCCGCGAACCACCGCCCCCGTTGCTTCGCGGCATCAGATTCGGCCCGGCCGGGCGGCCGGACTTTCCGCGGGCCGATTCCTGGGGTAAACTTCAGAAATCGGGAACGAAGTTATCGGCGTCTGCTGAGTGCCGCACGGCTGGACGGGTCCGGGTCGGCGATGCCGGAAGCCCCCGGCCCCCGTGCCGGGACCACGCACGGGGTGATCGGACCTCCGCGCCCGAACGAACGAACCAACGGACAGGTCGATCCAGCGATCGACGTCGGTTCGACGGGTGGGGGCCCCGGCTTTCCTGGGAGACCGCTCGGCGATGAGTCGGATCAGTCGCGATAACGTGCGGAGACTGCTCGACGAGGCCGAAGGTTACCTGATGCTCGACCTGCCGCGCCGGTCACTCCAGATCCTCAACAGCCGGCCCGACTGGTCGACCATGCAGTTCGAGGCGAGCTTTTTGAAGGGTGAGGCCCTGCGCTGCCTGGATCGCTATCGCGAGGCGCTCAAGCCCCTGGAGATCGCCGCCTCGCTCCGGCCGAGCGACACGCGCGTGGCCCTGGCCCTTGGCTGGTGCTACAAGCGCACCAATCGCCTGGCGCAGGCCATCGACTCGCTCGAGCGGGCCCTGCGCGAGCATCCCGACGAGCCGCTGCTCCACTACAACCTCGCCTGCTACTGGAGCCTCGCCCGCAATTCCGTGAAGGCCCTCGACTCGCTGTCCATCGCGCTGGATCTGGAACCCGACCTCCGCTCGCTCATCGCCGAGGAGCAGGACTTCGACCACCTCCGCGGCACGCCGGAGTTCGATCGCCTCGTCATGGGCCCGGCGCCGCTGACCTGACGGAAAGCCTGTCCCGGCCGGGCAGGAATGGGGAAGTGGCGAGTGGTTCGGCGAGTGGCGAGTGAAGACCGGGCGGGTCGGGTTCGGGTTCGGCGCGGGACTCTGACCCCGCCGGGAAGCCGGACCGCAGGTCTCCGCGCCAGCGCAGGGCCGGCGAAGTGCACGAGACCCTCGGTTTGGGCCTCGGGCCGAGTCATGAAACCCGCGCTCAACATCCCGGACCTGGGGCGGGGTCATCGATCCGCCAGGCCGCCTGTCTGAATTCATTAGGACAGGCTGGCATGGCGGAGCCTCCTTGAGGGCGACGGCCGGGCGTCCTGGCGTCAGCCCTGGTCGATAATTCGCTGGGTGATCTCGCGTTCGCAGACCTTGCACCACTTCCAGTGGCGCTTGCCGACGACCTCGTCAAGGTGCTTGGTCGCCAGGCGGATGCTGCGGAACCAGATCTTGCTCTCCTCGTCGCCTACCTTCTCCAGTTTCACGCACCGGGCAAAGTGGAGCAGGTTCGATGAGGCGCGGGAAGCTGGACGTTTGCCATTGGAATCGGCGAGCGTCCCATGGAAAATGTAACCGATGGCCTCGACACGGGCCTCGGAGAATTCCCCGGGACTTTCCAGCTTCTGAATCCCGACTGGGTCTTGGATCAGCATAGTAGGTTCCCGAATCCATCCGACATCGCCACGTCAATCATAAGAGATAATTTAACCGAGACGTCGATTCGCTGCAAGAGGAAGATTGCGCCCGTCCGGTTGATGTGTACAGGCGTGAACAGGCCCGGCCTGGCGGCGGGCGGCAACGAGAAGGGCCATGCCGGCATGGCCGGACGACGTCGGTCGGGCCGGGCCGCGGACGGGGCTCCGGCGACTCGTGGGGGGAGGCAGTGTTGATCCGCGAGACCGTCGGCCATCTGCGCGATCTGCCGCGCTACCGTCAGATCCTCACGACGCTGGTGCTCTACGGCTATCAGGACGTCGTCGCGGCGCTGCACCTGGAAGGTCTGGTGCGGCCGATCGAGCGGGCGGCGCTGGGCGACGGCGTGCCGCCGCACGACCGTGCCCGCCGGCTCCGGCTGGTGTTCGAGGAACTGGGGCCGACGTTCGTGAAGCTGGGCCAGCTTCTGAGCACCCGTCCGGACCTGTTGCCCGAGGCGTACATCACCGAGCTGTCATGCCTGCGCGCGGCGGTCCGGCCGTTCGCGTTCGACCAGGTCGAGAAGATCCTGGAGGAGGAATACGGCCGGCCGGTCGCGGAGGTCTTCGCCACGCTCGACCCGGTCCCGACGGCGTCGGCGTCGATCTCGCAGGTGCACCGGGCCGTGACCCATGACGGTCGGGTCATCGCGTTGAAGGTCCGCCGGCCCGACATTGCCCGGGTGGTCAAGGCCGATCTGGACATCATCAAGAACCTGGCCCAGTTGATCGAGCGGCATATCCCGGCCCTGGCGACGTATCGCCCAGTGTCGCTGGCGCGCGAGTTCGAGCGGGTGCTGCGCCGGGAACTGGATTTCACCATCGAGCGGCAGACGATCCAGCGCTGCCGCATCCAGTTCGCCCGGGATTCCACCGCGCACATCCCGAGGGTTTACGAGGAGTTCTCGACGCCCCGGATCGTCGCGATGGAGTTCATCGAGGGGGTGGCGGTCGACGACATTGAGGGCATCCGTGCCCTGGGCGCGAATCCGGCGGATGTGGCCGTGACCGGGGCGCGGATCCTGCTGAAGCAGATCTTCGAGCTGGGCTTCTTCCACGCGGATCCGCACTCGGGGAACCTGCGTGTGCTGCCCGGCGGTATCATCGCCCCGCTGGATTATGGCATGTTCGGCCGGCTCGACAGTCGGATCCGCGAGCGGATTGCCGACCTGCTGATCGGGCTGCTGGCGCAGGACACCGAGCGGGTCGTCCGCGCGCTGGAGGCGCTGGACGTCCGCGGCGAGCCGCTCGACGCCCGGTCGTTCCAGCGGGACCTCTCGGAGCTGGTCGCCGCGTATTCCGAGCTGAGCCTCGAGACCATCGAGCTGGGGCCGCTGTTGCGCGAGCTGATCGGCTTTGTGCGTGCCCACCACCTGCACATCCCGCCCGAGCTCGTTCTTTTGATCCGCTCGCTGGTGACGATCGAGAGCGTCGGCCGCAAGCTCGACCCGCGGTTCGACATTGCCCGCCATCTCGCACCTTACCTGCGGGCGCTGTCGCTCCGGCGGTTCCACCCCTACCGGGTTCTCAGCCAGACGCTCCGCACCACCGAGGACCTCCGGCGGATCGCCACGTTGCTGCCCGACCTGCTGGGTCAGTCGCTCGACTCGATCAAGCGGGGCGAGATGCGGGTGCAGTTTGACCTCCAGGGCTTCAGCCGGCTGGTCCGCCAGCTCACCCGGGCCAGCAACACGCTGGCCGTCGGGATCGTGATCTCGGGCCTGTTCGTCGCCTCGTCCGTGGTTCTCCGCGACGGCCCCCATCCCCTGGCCTACATCGGGTTCATCATCGGCGCCGTCCTGTCGGTCTGGCTGGTCTGGAACATGTCCCGCGAGTGAGCGTTCCGGGGTCAGGTCGTAAACTCTGCCGGGCAGAGGATTACGGGGGAGCTGGATCGCATTGGCGGCGTGATGATTTTTCAAGACATGCCTTCCAACGGGCGCTCGAGCTTGCCAAGATCAGGGTCTTGAAGAGGGTCAGGATGCACCCGGATCTTGCAGCACTCCGCGGAAAATGGTGCGAGGCGCGTCCGAAGGCCGAGGATAGGCCGCTTAGGCTGATGTGAAGCTCCGGCATCGCACGTCTTCGGATCGCTCGCTCGCTGTCCCCCCTCGATGATGGAGTGCGTCCCATGCGCAGAGGAATTGTACTTGGTCTGACACTCGTCCTGGCTGTCTGGGCCTCCCCCGCGCGGGCCGGGCTGGCGATCGCGGTTGGAAGCGCCTCGATCGCTCAGGGGAGTACCGGGACAGTCGACGTCCTGATCAGCAGTAACAATAACGATAGTCTCAATAACTTCGGCTTCGAGTTTCAGATCAGCGGTCCGCACGACCTGCAATTCGTCCAGCCGAGCACGGACACCTGGGTGACGAGCACCAATCCCCCGTACGTGCTCCAGAACGCGACCCTGGCCTTTGACGCCACCAGCCCGACGGGCGACTTCGTCACGACGATCAATAGTCAGAACGACACCTACTACGGAGGAAATGGGACGACGGCAACGGATGCGAGCGGGAATACGACTCCCGGCCCTTCTGTCACCCTGACCTCCGGGACGAACTATCTCCTTGTGGCGTTGACGCTCGATACCACCGGCACGAATGTGGGCGATGTGTACACGATCGGCCTGGTCCCCTCCAGCGGAAACGGTTCCAATGATCCATCGATTGGCGGGAATGCGAATACATTTTTCGACACGCTGGATTCTAACTCCAACGAAAAGGCACACGTTGGGTTCACCAGCACCTCGGGCACGATCACGATCACTCCGGCCTCGGTGCCGGAGCCGGGCTCGCTGGTGCTGGGCCTGGGCGCGATGGCGGTGCTGGCGGGCGTCGGCGCGGTTCGCCGTCGGCGGGGCCGCAAGGGCCCGGTGCGCTGAACCAATGGATGGGATCGGATCGCGGGCCGCGCGGGCCCACGATCCGGGCGACGGGCGAC
>JAKAUH010000649.1 GCA_021818605.1 Planctomycetota bacterium | reverse complement strand
CCTACCGAAATTACCGGATCGTCGTCATCGACAATGAGAGCGACGACCCGGCGACTCTCGAATATCTCGCCTCGCTGCCGCACCGCGTGCTCCGAATCCCCAACTCTGGCGGTCGGTTCAGCTTCGCCGCCATCAACAACACCGCCGCCGCGATGGTCGACGCCGAGCTGCTGCTGTTCCTCAACGATGACACCGAGGTCATCGAGCCCCGCTGGCTCAGCCAGATGGTCGGCTGGTCGCGACTCGAGGGGGTCGGCGCCGTTGGCGCGCGGCTGCTCTACCCCGATGGGCGGGTCCAGCACGCGGGTGTCGTGCACGGCGTCCATGACGGGCTCGCCGGCCACGCCCTGAAGCTGCTGCACCGGGACGACTGGGGGCCCTTCAACCTGGCGAAGGTCTCGCGCACCTGCTCGGCCGTCACCGCCGCCTGCATGCTCACCCCGCGCTCGCTGTTCCTCTCGCTCGGCGGCTTCGACGAGTCACGGTTCTCCGTGGCCTACAACGACCCCGATTACTGCCATCGCCTGGCCGACGCCGGCTATCGGGCGGTCTACAGCGCCGAGGCCGAGTTGTACCATCACGAGGGGCTGTCGCGCGGCTTCGACGACGATCCGCGCGAGCAGGCGGCGTACCGCGAGGTCCACGGCCGTCGCGTCGACCCCTACATGAGCCCCCATTACGACCCCCACCTCGAGGCGTTCGTCGCCCGGCCAACCGTGGTGCCGGTTGGATCCAGAACCCGGCCGATTCCGCTGCTGGCGGTCACCCACAACCTCAACTGGGAAGGCTCGCCGCGGTTCGAGTTTGAGCTGATCCGGCGGCTGCACGCCTCCGGCGCGATCCGCGCCGAGGTCATCAGCCCGTTCGAGGGGCCGCTGGAAGAGGCGTATGAGCGCGAGGGCATCCCGATCCAGGTCGTGCACGAGGTCGGCTTCCTGACCGGGCCGAAATGCACGCGCCAGCTCTACCGCGACGCCACCGCCCGGCTGGCCCGCCACATCCTGGACGGCGGCTTCGAGGTCGTGCATGCCAATACTCTGCAGACCTTCTGGGCGGTCGAGGCCGCCCGGCGCGCGGGCGTACCGTCGGTCTGGAGCGTCCACGAGAGCGAGCCCTGGCCGGTCGGCTATCGCGATATTCCCCGCGACATCATTCCGTCGGCCCTCGCGTGCCTGGCGTATCCTTACCGCGTCGTCTTCACGTCGCGCAGCTCGGCCGAGACCTGGTCCGAGTTCAACACCTCGGGCAATTTCGACATGATCCGCGTGGCGCGTGATCGCGAGCTGCTGCGCGCCATGCTCGAGGGGTCCGATCGCGATCGTGCTCGCCGCGAGCTGGGCCTGGCGCCCGGGGATGTCTGCGTCCTGTTGCTGGGCAGCGTCTGCGAGCGCAAGGGACAGCACGACCTGGTTTCGGCCTTCGCCGCCCTGCCGGAATCGGCGGCCGCGCGGCTGCGATGCGTCGTCGTCGGCATGCGCGACCGGGCCGAGTACAGCCGGAAGCTTCGGGCGATGGTCGCGGCGCTGCCGGCCGACCGCCGCGAGCGATTCACGATGGTCGACGAGACCGGCGAGACCGCCGCGTACTGGGCCGCGGCCGACGTCTTCTGCTGCACATCGCGGGTCGAGAGCTACCCGCTCGTGATCCTCGAGGCGATGGCCGCAGGTTTGCCGATCGTCACGACGCCGGTGAACGGCATCAGCGAGCAGGTCCGCCCAGGACGGAACGCGCTGACATATCAGCCCGGCGACGTGGCGACACTCGCCGAGCACCTGGCACTCCTGGCCCGCGACGACGCCCGGCGCCGGGCGATGGCCGAAGCGTCGCCCCACGTTTTCCGCAGCCTGCCCGACGACACGCTCATGCGCGACGGATACCGGCAGACCTTCGCGGCGGCCGCCCAGAGTGCGCCCATGTTCGACCCGCCCCGGCGACTGGCGGTGCATCGCGGACGCCCGCATCGGGCCGGCTCGAGGTCGGCGCCGCACCGGCAGCGCGGCGGCACCGCATCGCACCCGCACCCCGGTCCCCGGCCGCGAAAGGAATCCGCGACATGGTGAACCGCCCGCTCGCATCCAGCCCCGATCATGCCGGCACGCGGCTCGACGACGAGCTGACGGGCCTGCGCGCTGAATTGCGGGCGAAGGACCTGGAGCTGCGGGACCTGCGCGAGCAGCTTCGCGCCATCCACAACAGCGACGCCTGGGCGGTGCTCCGCACCCTCGGCCAGTTGAGGACGGCGCTCGCGCCGCCCGGCACCCGGCGCGACGGGATGGTGAAAGGCGCACTGCGATCGCTCCGCCGACTCAAGAAGCTGACGGCCGGGATGGCCCAGGAGCCTCGCTCGATTCGCCGGGCCTTGCGAGCGGCCGTTGGCCTCGGGCCGAAGGTCGAGCCCGCCACCCGGCGGAACTACGCGGTGATCTGCCTGCCCATGATCGAGTGGCATTTCCGCTTTCAGCGCCCGCAGCAGTTGATGCGGCGCTTCGCCCAGGCCGGCCACCTGGTCCTCTACGCGGCGAATCGGTTCCACCGCGGGGCGCGGGCCCGCGTCCGCCCGATCGAGACCAACGTCCTCGAGGTCTTCCTGCCCGGCGACCCCGCGGCCAACGTGTATCAGCATGACCTGGCGCCCGTGGACCGCGACCGGATGGTCGCGGCCGTCGCGCGGCTGGCGGACGAGCGTGGACTGTCCGAGGCTGTCGTCGTCGCCCAGCATCCCTACTGGACCACGCTGGCCGAGGCGCTCCGCGACCGCTTCGGCTGGCCGATCGTCTACGACTGCATGGACGACCATTCGGGCTTCCTGCACAACGGGCCCGGCACGATCGAGTCCGAGGGCCGGCTCGTGTCGACGGCCGACCTGGTCGTCACCAGCTCCGCCCGACTGCGCGACGGACTGGCCGGCCGCGCCCGGCGCACCGGCCTGATCCGCAACGCCTGCGAATACGAGCATTTTTCCAGCGTTCTGTCAGCACCACCCGCCGCGTCCCACGCCCCGACGATCGGCTATTACGGCGCGATTGCCGAGTGGTTCGACGGTGCGCTGGTCGCTGAGCTGGCGGCGATCCGTCCGGCCTGGCGGTTCGAGCTGATCGGTTCGACCCTTGCGGGGGATGTTCGCCTGCTCGAGGCGCAAGCGAACGTCCGGCTACTCGGCGAATGCCCGTACGCGGACCTGCCGCGTCGACTCGCAGGCTGGAGTGCCTACATCATCCCATTTCGCCGCGTGCCGCTGACCGAGGCGACGAATCCGGTGAAGGTTTATGAGATGCTCGCGACCGGCAAGCCGGTGGCGGCCGTCGCGCTGCCCGAGCTGGTGCCGATCGGCGAGGCCGGGCTGATCCGCCTGGCGGCCACGGCCGAGGAGTTCGCCGAGGCGATCGAGCGCGAGCTGCGTGAGGACGGCGACGAGGCCCGGCGCCGCCGTCGCGAGTTCGCCGCGCGCAACACATGGGCGGCGCGTCAGGCCGATCTGGCTGCCGCGATCGACCCGCTGCGCTGGCGATCCACCGGCCGCGTCGACCCGGCCGGTCCGTCGGCGACCGGGGATCATTCCGCCATCAGTCGGACCGCGTCCGGCGCGACCAGTGAGGGCTAGTGCCATGCGAGGCCAGACGACCGCGACCATCCTCTGCACGATCGGGACCCGTCCCGAAGCCATCAAGATGGCGCCCGTGATCCGCGCCTTCCAGGCCGCGCCCTGGGCCCGGTGCCGCGTGCTGTTCACAGCGCAGCACCGCGAGCTGGTCGACCAGATGCTCCGGTTCTTCGAGATCGAGCCGGACATCGACCTGGACATCATGCGGCCCGATCAGACGCTCGTCGAACTGACGAGTCGATTGCTCGTGTCGGTCCACGCCGCGATCGGTCGTGAGCGCCCGGATATCGTGCTGGGGCAGGGGGACACGACCACGGTCCTCGCGACGGCGCTCGCGAGCTTCTACCACAAGGTCCCCTTCGCCCATGTCGAGGCGGGCCTGCGCACCGGAAGCCTCCAGGCGCCGTTTCCCGAGGAGGCCAACCGCGTGCTCGCCGGCCACCTCGCCGCGATGCACTTCGCCCCGACTCTCTCGGCACGGGAAAACCTGGTGCGCGAGGGGATCGCGGACGACGCGATCCTCGTCACGGGGAACACGGTCATTGACGCTTTGCTCCTGGCCGCCGGCCGCGACGTGCCGATCGGCGTCGAGCTCGACGCCTCGCACCGGATGGTGCTGGTCACGGCGCATCGACGCGATAGCTTCGGCGAGCCGATCCGGCAGATCTGCCGAGCGATCGCCGCGCTGCACGACCGGTTCCCGGACGTCGAGTTCCTCTGGCCCGTCCACCCCAATCCCTCGGTCAAGCCGGTGGTCGAGCACGCGATGGCCGGCTGCCCGCGGGTCCGGCTCTGCGAGCCGCTCGCCTACGGTCCGTTTGTCGCGGCGATGAAGCGGACCACGCTGATCCTCACGGATTCGGGCGGCGTGCAGGAGGAGGCCCCCGCGTTGGGCAAGCCGGTGCTGGTCCTGCGCGAGGAGAGCGAGCGGCCCGAGGCGATCGCGTCCGGCGTCGCCCGGCTCGTCGGCCACGACCCGTCGGCGATCGTCGGCGAGGCGAGCCGGCTGCTCGAGGACCCCGTCGCCTACCGGTCGATGGCCCGAGGCGTTAGCCCCTATGGCGACGGCCGCGCGTCGCAGCGAATCGTCGATGCGGTGGGGCGGTATCTCGGCATCGGCGAGGTGCTTCGGGCCGCCGGGTGAGACAGGCGATCGGGTCGGGACGACGGACATCTGGTCGCAATCCCACGCGGTCGAAATGCTGGAGAATCCCGAAGCCGGCGGCGGCTGCGCTGAAGGAGCGACCCGCCAGGAGGAAGACCTGGGTCAGGGCGATGTTGCCCTGGAGGAGCTGGATGAGAGGTCCCGCCAAACGGCCGTGCTGGGAAGCGCCGCTCCGGCTCAGTCCGGGATTTCGCGCCGATCGGATCGGTCGGCCGTCGACGGGTCGCGGGCCACTCGGGGAAACTCGCGGGCTCGCCTGGCGAAGCGGAATTTGGGCTCCTCCATCCAGGCCCGCCAGGCGGGGTTGACGGCCCACGCGATCACAAAGGCGGCCATCAGCAAGGTGACGGCGGCCACGATGAGATTGATGGCCATCCGAGTTCACTCCGATGACGAGCCCCGCGGGCGGAAGAGGGATCGGACGTAATGCGCCAGCCCGTTCCGCTCGGCGTCGGAGAGCTTACTCTCCCACGGTGGCATCGCGGTCCCGGGCAGGCCCTGCGCGATCACCCGCTCCGCGCGGCGGAGCGTCGGCCGGACCAGCCGGAAGTCTGTGGCCGCGGGGACAAGGGTCCGGGACGAGACCCCCGCGCGGCCGAGGCTGTCGGCATGGCAGGTCGCGCAGTTGCGGGCGTACGAGGCCCGGGCGCGGGACTCGTCGTCGGCCGATGGCACTGCCGATCCATCCGCCGTGCCGTTGGGTTGCTCCAGCGCCTGCACGAAGACGACCAGAGCCCGCAGGTCGCGGACCGGCAGATCGTTCCAGGCCGGCATCGACGACCCGGGAACGCCCGACCAGAAGACATCGCTCAGCCGTCGATCCGTGAACCGCGCGGAGGACAGGTCGCGGGGCGCCGGCAGGAGGCTCGTCGCGGCCGGCCCGTCCCCACGGCCCAGAGGACCGTGACAGCCCCGGCATTCCCGCTCGAAGACCTCGGCCCCGCGCACCTGGAGCCCCTCGCGGTCGTACGCCACGGCCGGCGCCGTGAAAAGCGGCGCCGGGCCTGGTGCCAGGGTCACGGCACTGGTGTATCCCAGGCCGCAGTACTCCGACGGGTCGAGGTCCGCCGAAATGCCGACGGGTCGCGAGCCGCCCGCGAGCCGGGCGTCGCGGCCGAGCGAATCGAGGTAGACCACCAGGTCGAGTGCCTCGCGCGTGGGCCGTTGCGCCGAGCCTTCGAACAGCCAGGGGTACGCCGGCATGATCGAGTCGGGGGTCACGTCGCGGGGGTTCCATAGGTGCGCGAGCTGCCAGTCATGCGACCGTCGGCCGGACTCGCGCGCCAGGTCGGGGCCGATCCGCCGGGTCCCCCAGAATTGCGGATAGTCGCAATCCGACTCCCACGCCTGCGAGGGTGGGCCGAACCGGCGG
>JAKAUH010000653.1 GCA_021818605.1 Planctomycetota bacterium | reverse complement strand
CAGGAACCGGTCGATATCCAGGTACGAGCCAATCTCCTTGCGGAACTGATCGTCGTCGGCCGTCTGCACCAGCCGGACGAAGTCGATGAATCGCTTCGCCTCCTCGGGCGATGGCTCCGCCAGCGGGCGGTACGGCCCTCGGTATCGGGCCCAGTCGTCACCGAGAAAGTCGAGGCCGCGCATCCCTTGCGGCCTCACGAGCAGGGTTTTCTCGTCGTGGAAACGGTTGGCGAGAAAGGCCCCGTCGACGGGCTCGACGAGGGTATAGAGTCCCAGAAACGCCTTGTCATGGCGGCCGGGTATGGTCAGCGTGACGACGGCAAGCGCCGTGCGAGGCGCGGGGATGCCGGCCTCGCGGAAGAGGGCCAGGGCGAGGGACTCGCGTGCCTTCGTCGGATCGAGCGCACCGGACTGGAGCAGGAGCGAATGGAGGCCGTGGAACTGGCGTTGATTGGACGGGTCAAGATCGAGCACGAACGAGCGCTTGAGGCCGCCCGCCGAGGCCATGTACGAGGCGTTCCCAGTGTAGCGAATACCGACGTTGTTATAGAGATTGCCCTCGGCGATCAGGGCACCGCGTGCCCAGGGAAACTCGACGCCGAAGAGGTTGCGCTCGCTCCTGCGAGTATTCGCATCCTTCGCGCGCGGCGGCCGCGGTGGGGCGCCGAAGGCCGGAGCCGGCGGGGGCTGCATCGCCCTGTACTCGTCGGCCGTTATCTTGATCTCGAAACGTACCAGTCTGGTCAGCCTGAAAAGGCTCGAATCACCGGTCGGAGCATCTCCGACTCCCTGGCCGCCGTCCACGGCGAACGAAACCGCCGGCGCATTGAGCAGAATTGCGCAGAACGCAAGAGCAACCGCCACGGCGCAAGCCCGTCGATGCATGGTCAAACCTCACGACCTGGAAACCGCAGCTCGTCCAACGAAGCCGGCCGGTGCGGAAAGCCCGTGCGACAGCTCCGGCAGAAGCCCCTATCTGAAGAGATGCCATCCCGGGGCTTGTGTTGCGCGCCGTCGCGCATTTTTTGAGTTGAGTCGACCGCGCGGGACCCTGGCGACAACGGCCTGACCGGATCGCGGCGTGACGGCAACGACCGTCCTCCTCGACCTCGGGCCGATTCGCGCGGAGGACGGCGAAGGCCGATCGTATCAACCGGGCGATCCCCGATCCCGGCGGGTTCGGGGCTCAATTCTCCGATGCCGGCCCTCGCGCCGGCCCGGCCTGGAGAGGCGTCGGGGCGACGCCGGGCGGCGCGGTCCGCCGCGGGTCGTGTTGCTGGCGGAAGGGCATGGGGAAGGCGCTCAGAGGTCCGTGGATCGGCTCGCCGGTCAGTTCGTTCCAGCGCCGGGCCTGCTCGGGGGTTAGCACGGCGAGGATGCGATCGACGGCCGGCCGGGCGGCAGCGTCGGGGACCCAGCCGGACTGAACCTCGCGCATCTGGCCGAAGACGGTTTCTTCCTCGATCGCGCGGATTCGCTCGCGCTGCTCGCTCGTGAGCCCGAGGGCCTCGACCACTTCGGGCTCGCGGAAGGCGCCCGCCCCCTCCGACTGGAGCGCGAGCTGGCGGAGCCGCCGGCGCTGCGGCGGCGTCAGGATCGCGTCGACCTCCGCCTCATTGGCGCGGGCCTGCGCGAGGGCCATCCGCACGCGACGCGCCGGAGGCGGCAGCCGGGCTGGGTCGCCGAAGGCCTCCAGCCAGTGCCTGCGGGCGCGGGCGGACAGATCGGCGACCTTCGCGGCCTGCGCCGCGTCGAGCCGCAGGTCATCGCGGGCCGACGGCTGGATCAGGAGGTAGAGCTCGCCAGCAGCACGGAGGACCGCCAGGTCGGCGAGGATCGTCTCGACCCGGCGCGTCGTGTCCCACAGCTCGGCCTGCGCGTCCGGATCGTTGCGCCGCTGATCGATGAACTCGCGGTAATACGCCAACGCCGAGGCGAGCAGCCGGCGGCGCAATCCCTCCATGCCGGGACGGTGGGCCAGTTCCTCCTCGCTGGCGCGGATCAGCTCGTCGACGGCGCGACGGGCCAGGCGGAAGCGCGCCTCGGCTTCCTCGGCCCGGCGGCGCTCCAGGCGATAGGCGGCCTCGGCCAGACGCTGCTGCTCGAGCGTCTTCGCCTGCTCGTGCTGAACCAGAACGGCCGTGATGAGCGAGGCGGCCGAGAGCAGGATCAGTGCGACGACGCCCGCGCCCACGATCGACGGATGCCGGCGGGCCCAGGCGCGCAGCCGCTCAGCAGGCGTGGGCGGACGGGCCAGGATCGGCCGGGCTTCGAGGAATCGCTCGAGGTCATCAGCCAGCTCGAGCGCCGTCGCGTAGCGGTCGGCCGGCTCCTTGCGGAGCGCCTTCAGGACGATCGTCTCGAGCTCGGACGGGATGGACGAGTCAACGCCCCGAAGGGATGGCGGATCCTCGTCGGCGATCTGGCGGATCAGTTCGTTGCGGTCGCGGGCATCGAAGGGAGGGCGGAGCGTCAGCAGCTCGTAGAGCGTCGCGCCCAGCGAGTAGACATCGCTGCGGTGGTCGACGATCCCGCGTCGGGCGAGGATCTGCTCGGGACTGGCGTAACGAAGCGTGCCCAGCATCTCGCCGGTGAACGTCAGCCCGGCATCGCCCGTCACCTGGGCCAGGCCGAAGTCGGTAACCCAGAGCTGACCTCGCAGGTCCAGCAGCAGGTTCCCCGGCTTCACGTCGCGGTGGACGATCCCGGCCTGGTGGGCGTGTTCCAGCGCCAGGGCGGCTTGCTGGGCAAGGTTTGCCATACGACGGAAGTAGCGGCGACGGTTGGAGCTCCGTTCTTGCGAGATGGTCGTCGCCGTGCGCGAGACCTCCGGATCGAAACGGGGTGAAGGACGGTTGAGTTGTCGCTCCAGGTCGTTGACAGGGCCCTGGGATCGTTGGTCGCTCGGCTCGTCGTCGCGAGGGTCGCGCAGCTCGGCGATCAGGGTGGCGAGGCTCTGGCCGTCGATGAACTGCATGGCGAAGTAATGCACGCCGCGCTCGCAGCCGACGGCGTGGACCGGCACGATCTTCTCATGCTGCACGTGCGCGGCGGCAAGGGCCTCGGTCTTGAATCGCTGGAGGCGGCGCGGGTCGATGGCCGCGGCGAACGGCAGGACCTTGAGCGCGACCCGCCGCCGGAGCGAGATCTGCGCGGCCTCGTAGACGACGCCCATCCCGCCGCGTCCGACCTCGCGCAGGAGGCGGAAATCGCCGAGTTCGCCGATGCCCGGCGGGCTGCCGGTCGGCTCATCCTCCGGCGGGTTGACGGCACCGACGGCGTCGCCGCGCCCGGCGGCGCGGAGAGGCGCCGTGATCCGCGCCAGCTCGTCGTGGCCGGCGAGGAAGGCTTCCAGGTCCCCCCTGAGATCGGGATGGGCCGCCAGCAGCAGGTGACGGTCGGGCTCGCGTCCCTCCTCAACGGCCTCGACAAACGCCAGGAGGATGCGGTTGCGCCGATCCTCGCGATCGTCGACCGATGGCTCAGGATTCATGGCTCGATTCCCTCCGGTCCGCGAGCAGCTCACGGAGCCGCTTGAGCCCGCGGAAGAGCAGGCCGACGGCGGCCGGCCGGCTGCGGCCGATCTGCTGGGCGACATCGGCGACGGTGAACCCCTTCAGGTAGTGCAGCTCAACAACCCGGCGCTGGTCTTCCGACAGCTCGGCGAGCGCGCGGGCGAGCCGCATCAGCTCCTCGCCGCGCACGGCCCGCTCGCTCGGAGATGTCTGGTCGGCCGCGAGCCGGCCCTCCAACCGCGACGCAGAGCGCTCCAGCTCGGCCTCGAGCGACCGCTCGCGGCCGGGGTCGCGCCTCTGGGCGTCGTAGCGCCGGAATGTGGCTGCCAGGGTGTTGGCCAGGATCGCGCGGAGCCACGCCAGCCACTCGGTCTCGGTCGTACCGCGGAATCCGGCCCGGCCTTCATGGGCGTTCAGGATCGCCTGCTGCACGACATCCGAGGGATCGATCTTCGCGCCCAGGCTGGCACCGACCTGGAGACGGACGAGCAGCCGGAGGTAATCTCGGTAAGCCTCAACCGACCGGATCTCGCCGCTCGACTCGTATCCCATGGCATCGCTGATCCCGGTGGCCGATTGCGCCGTGCGTCCGTCGTTCCCGAGCCCTCCGCATCCAGGGTACGATCCAATCGAGCGGCCGCGATAGATCCCCGAGTTGAAACCTGTTGAGTGCCTCGGATTGTTCTCGAGTCGGCGGCGTCCTGGTGTGGCTCGACTCCGCCCCCGGGAGTATCATCGCGAGCTTGCGGCCGATTGAGAGCCACCGACAGGACTTCGGGGCCCTTCGGTCCATTCCCCGTTGCACCCCTTTGGGAGTTCAGCCCGAGATGACCGAGCTTGCTCCGGCCTTGCCGCCCGACGCGCCCCAGACCCGTCGGTTCCTTCCCGTGCTCCTGCTGCTCTTCGTCGGCAGCGGTTGCGCGGCCCTGATCTACGAGGTCGTGTGGCTCCAGCTCCTCCAGCTCGTGATCGGCTCGACCGCGGTCTCGCTGGGCGTGCTGCTGGCGACGTTCATGGGAGGCATGTGCGCGGGAAGCCTGATCCTTCCTCGAGTCATATCCCGGCGATGGCACCCGTTGCGGGTCTTCGCGATGCTCGAGCTGGGTGTCGGCGCGATCGGCCTGGCGGTGCTTTTCGGGATGCCTTATGTCGAACGCGTGTACTCGGAGCACGCGGGGCACGGGCTGGCCGGAATCCTGCTGCGCGGTGCGGTCGCGGCGGTGTGCCTGCTGCCGCCCACGCTGCTGATGGGCGCGACATTGCCAGCGATCGCTCGCCGGGTCGAGTCGGATCCCGAGGGAGTCTCGTGGCTCGGATTCTTCTACGGCGGCAACATCGCCGGCGCCGTGCTCGGCTGCCTGCTCGCCGGTTTCTATTTGCTGCGGGTGTACGACGCGAGCGTGGCCACCTACTTCGCCGTCGGGCTCGATGGGATCGTCGGGTTGACCGCGCTCGTCCTGGCGGCCGTGGGCGGCCGCCACGAGCCGGCGACATCGTCCATCGCGCAGGACGACGCGGCGCGACCGCCCGGGGTGTCCGGCGTCTATCTTGCAATCGCGCTCTCGGGGATGGCGGCGATGGGTGCCGAGGTTGTCTGGACCCGCGTGCTTTCACTGCTGCTCGGCGCGACGGTCTACACCTTCTCACTTGTCCTGGCGGTGTTCCTCGTCGGCCTGGGCCTCGGCAGCTCGGTTGGAGCCTTGCTGGCGAGACAATCCACGACAGCGCGGGTGGCGCTCGGGATTGGTCAGTGGCTGCTGACCGCGGCCGTCGCGTGGACCGCGGCGATGATCGCGCTGTCGCTTCCCTACTGGCCGATCGTTCCGTCGATGGCGCAGAGTCCCTGGTACAACTTTCAGCTCGACCTGGTCCGGTGCTTCTGGGCCGTGCTGCCGGCGGCCTGCCTGTGGGGAGCGAGTTTCCCGCTGGCGCTGGCCGCCGTCGCGCGGCCGGGCCACGATCCCGGGCGGCTGGTGGGGAGCGTCTACGCGGCCAATACGGTCGGGGGCATCGCCGGGGCTCTGGCATTCAGCCTGGTGCTCGTGCCGACGATCGGCACCGGCGGCAGCGAACGCGTGCTGATCGGCGTCTCCGCGGCGGCCGCGATCGCCGCGCTACCCCCCCTGCTCGGCCGCTCGATCGGGCGGCGGCGCCTCATTGGCCTGGTGGCAACCGCCGCGGGGATCGGTGCGTCGGCCTGGCTGGCCTGGAGCCTCACGCCCACTCCCTGGACGGTCGTCGCCTTCGGCCGCCAGACCGCCGCGCTCAGCCCAGGCGCCTATCCCGAAGTGGTAAAGGACGTCCCGACCGAGCCGGGCGATCCGGACGCGTTCTGCATCTTCGTCGGTGAGGGGATGAACGTCTCCGTGGCGGTCACCCAGACACGCGAGGGAATCCGCAGCTTCCACGGAGCCGGTAAGGTTCAGGCGTCGACCCAGTCGGACGACATGCGGATGCAGCGGATGCTCGCGCACCTGCCCGCGCTGCTGCACAAGCAGCCCCGCTCGGTGCTCGTCGTCGCCTGCGGCGCGGGGGTGGCGGCGGGAACCTTCCTCACCCATCCCGACGTCGAGCGCATCCTCATCTGCGACATCGAGCCGATGGTGCCGAAATCTGTCACGCCGCTCTTC
>JAKAUH010000749.1 GCA_021818605.1 Planctomycetota bacterium | reverse complement strand
CAGCAGGAACCACTCGACCGAGCGATAGACCCACGATCGCAGGGCCAGGCCGAGGAAGTAGAGAGTGACGATCCCGAGCAGAAGCGCCAGCAGCGGCGAGGCGACGTCGTACCACCACGAGGGCAGACTCTGGAGCGCTGGGTAGTCGCGGAAATACGCCTGGACGGCCGCGGTGAGCCGGGCGAGCGGATTGAGCACGAAGCGCTGGAGGGTCATCAGGAGCCAGTAGACGATCGAGAACGTGATGGCGATCGGCAGGGCGAAGACCAGACCGCCGATCAGCCGGTTACGCAATTGCTGACGGAGCGAGGCCGCGCGGGCGCCGGACGGGTCGCGAGGCGCGCCGGCCTCGACATCGGCGCCCGCGAGCTTCTCCGAGTCTGGGACATGATCCATGGAAAAGACTCCGATCGAGCCAGGCCCCGGAGCCGGCGGCATGCCGGCCCGTGTGGACCCGAGGATTCCGAGCGTAGCCGCGCCGACGCGACCGGGCAATTCGGTTGTCACGCGACCCGCACCTCTCGGCCGAGCCGGCCGATGCCTGGCTCGCCTGTCACCCGTCCGGGCGTTAGACTGGATAGATCTTCGACGGCTGACACAACCCGACATCCCGATTCCTTCGCGGCAGGTTAGGCTGACATGGCGACGAGCGGACGTTCCTCGGCAAGCGAGCCCGGCGCGGGCCCAGGCGTGAGCGTGAGCAAGACCCTCCAGGTCGGCGGCGTGACGCTCCACCTGAGCAGACCCGACGCCACCGACCAGAGCTGGATCGGGCAGGATGCGATCCTCCGGCAGCTCCTGGCCTGCTGGCTGGTCGTCGACCCGCGCGACCTGCCGCTCTCGCCCCGGCTCACCGGGCCGCCGGGCATCGGCAAGACCACGCTCGCCATGGCCGCCGCAAAGGTGCGCAAGCAGCCGCTGTTCATCAACCAGTGCACGGCCGACACCCGCCCCGAGGACCTGATCGTCACCCCCGTGCTGGCCGAGAAAGGGTCGATCGCCTATCACGCCTCGGCCCTGGTCTCGGCGATGCTCGTCGGCGGCGTCTGCGTGCTCGATGAGGGGAACCGGATGAACGAGAAATCCTGGGCCAGCCTCGCCCCCCTGCTCGACCACCGCCGCTACGTCGAGAGCATCGTGGCCGGCATCACGATCCCCGCTCACCCCGATTTCCGCGTCTGCGTCACCATGAACGAGGACGAGTCGACCTACGAGGTGCCCGACTACATCCTCTCGCGCCTCCAGCCGACGCTCGGCCTGGGCTTCCCCTCGCGCGACGACGAGATGGCGATCCTCAAGTACCACCTCCCGTTCGCCGAGACCGACCTGCTCGCGCTGACGGTCGAGTTCCTCCAGCAGGCGCACAGCCTCAAGCTCGACTTCTCGCCCCGCGACGGAATCAACCTGCTCCGGTTCGCCATCAAGCGGATGGCCCAGGACCCGCGGCACCCGATCGGCCGCGACGCCGCCTGGCGCGAGGCCCTTTACTGCGTCCTCGGCGAGGAGGCCGCCGACCTCGAGGACCTCGCCCGCAAGCGCCGGCGCGCCATGGGCGGCCAGCACGCGCCGATGGGCCTGGGCGACCTGTTCTTCGACCCCGACGACCCGCTCCACCCCGACGCCGGCGAGGATCCATTCGGCGAGGATGAGGACGACGACGACGACGAATCGTGAACCGGCCCGATCCGAATCCGGTCCCGGCCTACCGCGACCCCGACGGCCAGGCGGCCAGCACCGCCTCATCGAGCGTCGGGTGGCACTCGACCAGCATCGTCAGCCGGACCTGATGGAGCACGGCCATGATCCGGGCGCGGGCCTGGCAGATTCGCAGCGCACCGCCCGATCGATCCAGCCGCAGGTGATGCGCCAGCAGGACGCCGATCGCCTGGCCCGTCAGGTGCGCGACATACTCGAGGTTCACCACCACCCGGCGCGGGACCGACTGAGAGAGCAGCTCGTGCAGGTGTGCCCGCAGCCGCTCGATCGTCGCGTCGCTCTCCAGCTCGCCCAGCTCGGGCGTGACGACCAGCACGTCCTGGATGATCTCGCTGCGGATGCCCAGCTCGTCGTCGGTCTGGGCATCGTCATCGCGCGACGGTCTCGACGTGGCGATGACGGCCGTGTCGAGCGCCGCGGCGGGATCGACCGGCGCATCGCCGTGCAGCCAGCCGGCGACCTGCTCCTCGACCCGGGCCTTGCCGTCGCGATGAGCGACGGTCGCCACCGTGCAAACCGCCGGCCCGACCTGGATGCGATCGCCGTCATGGATCTCGGCCTCCTTACCCCGAAGCGGGCGGCCGTTGAGGATCGTGCCGTTCGTGCTGCCCAGGTCGATCAGGAACGTCCGGCCGTCGCGGCGCTCGATCGCGGCGTGCAGCTTGCTGACCAGTGGCGAGCCGAGCCGCAACTGGCAGTCGGGCTGGCGGCCGATCACGAACCTCGGCCCATGCACCGGAACCGGGCGCCCCTTCGACCTACCCATGCGCACGACCAGCCAGACCCCCGGCTCGCCCCCCGTCAAATGCGAGCCCTCGGCCTGGTGCCGCCAGCCGCGGCGGCGGCCGGATGACGCGGAAGTCCCCGCGGGGGCCGACGACGATTCCGCGGACGCGCCGACGGAAATCGGCGGGACCTCCGGCCCGGACATCAGGGCCGTCAGGATCTCGACCGGCAGCGCCCGCGGCGACGACGGTTCGGGCCAGGGTGCGCCCAGGGCCGCTTCCTCGTCGGGATACAGCCCGACGCCCGGCGCCATCCCGGCCAGGTCGAGGATCGAGGCCAGCGACGGCGAAAGGCCGCAGACCTTCAACTCGCCGCCGTCCGCGGCCCGCGAACGGGCGCGACGATAGGCCTCGTCCACGGCCAGCGCGACCCAGCTCGCGGCCCGCTCGATCCCCTGGAAGCTGATCAGGACTCGGTGGTTTCCGGCGTCGATCAGCTCGATAAGGTCGCGGGTCAGCTCCTTGACGTCGCGCTCCTTGACGAGCGCACGGTCAATCAGCCGGACAACCGTGACGCCGCGACGATACGCGATGCGGAACCGCGACCAGTCGGCGAACGCCGTCTCGGGCCCGCCGCGCGCTGGCCGCGGGCCCGCCCTGCGCCGCGCGACCGGCAGCCGCCCGACCAGTCGGTCCCAGACGCTCCCCCGCGCCGGGCGATCCTCGACGGCCATCGCGAGGTCAAGATGGCTGGCGAGCCAGTCCTCGATGCGCCGGTCTTCCTCCGCCGACGACGGCCGGGGCCCCGCCAGCAGGCCGAATTGACCCATCGCTGTCGCGGACCGGCCGGCCGAAGCTCCCTGCTCGCGACCGCCACGGCCCGCTCCGGCCGCCAGTGCGAGGGGGACGGCATCGTCGTCGCCCGTCCCGAGATCCAGCGGAATCGCATTGCCCACGCCCGCCATCTCTTAACCCTTTCTTGCAGAGCGATTCCAGCCCGCCGGTCGGCATCGACGCTCTCCTCGATCCGACCCCGGCGCGCGGCCTCCTCGCGGTGCGGCGGCGCCGCGCCGGGGACGAGCACCGTGAGAGGCGGCGGGAGAGATGGCCGCGCTCACCGTTATTCCACACGACCTCTGACGTCCGCCGGACCGACGGGCGAATGCCCCTCAGTCACCGGACCTCGTCCAGGCCGCCGATGTCGATGTCGATGTCGATGTCAATGTTAATGTGCGGACATTCCCCCGACGTCAAGTCCGGGGATGGAGGTTCACCCCTGTCCGCTCTTACGAGGGCTGATCCGATCGGATCAACTCTCCCATGGGGACCTCAGCGACATCCCCGCTCGACCCGGCCCCCGTTTTCTGGAAAACGACGTAAGAGAACGTGATCGAGCCGCTCTCGCCGCAACGGCAAGGACGGACTCGCTAGCAGACCGTTGCGGCGAAGGCTACGATGAAGACGACTTCATGAAGAATAAAGTATCCACTGACATGGAATTGAACCGCCGATCCTCTTCCGGCCGGGGAACGTCCCGGCGTGCAGGAGGTTCACCATGCCCCGCGTCGTTGGTCGCGTCGATGACATCGACGACTCGATCGAGATATCCGCCGACCGGGACGGCTCATGGCGTCGGTTGGGGGCCCCCCGGCCCTCGGCGATCGTCGCGGCTTGCCTTGTGGCGATCACCCTTTCGCGAATCCCGATCCTCGACCCGGACTTCGCCGACAGCCTGGCGCTGCGGTACGGATGGCCGCTGTCGCTCCGGCTGAAGCTGGACGTGCTCCTCCATCGCGCCGCGACTCCATCGCGCTCCCTGACCTTTGCCGCACTGGCATTCGACCTGGCCTCGGTAATCGCGCTGGTCCTCGCGACGCTCGTCGCGACTCACATCGGCGCCTGCCTGCTGAACCGGAAGCCCCGGCGGACAGTCGCAAGCCTCGGCATGCTCGTCGCCGCGGCCGCGATCATCCTGGCATTATGCCGATGGAGCAGCAGCATATTGATTTCCGTGTTGTTCTGTGCATTCTTCTACGGCGTGGCCAGCCTGGTCGCGCTGGCGGGGATGGTCTTGCTCCGGCTGGAGCTGCCCCGAGCGGAGGAGCCGGGTCCACCGGATTGAGCCTGCGCCGGCCTCGCCCTACGCTTCCCCTCCGCAGATCTGCCGGATCTTGGCGGTGCGGTGCTCGCCGCGGATGACGCGCACCGTGCCTGAGCTGCCGCGCATGACGATCGACTCGGTGGAGGCGCCGTCGGTGGAGAAGCGGACGCCCTGGACCAGGGCGCCGTCAGTGATGCCCGTACAGGCGAAGAAGACGTCGTCGCCCCGGACGAGATCGTCGACGGTCAGGATGCGGTCGAGGTCGTACCCGGCGTCGAGCGCCGCGCGGCGCTCGTCGTCGTTGCGAGGATACAGCCGCCCCTGGATCGCGCCGCCCAGGCACTTGAGCGCCGCGGCGGCGACCACCCCCTCGGGCGTGCCGCCGATGCCATAAAGCAGGTCCACGCCCGTGCCGCGCCTCGCGGCGGTGATCGCGCCGGCGACGTCGCCGTCAGGCAGCAGATAAACACGCGCCCCGGTCGCCCTCACACGGCCGACGATCTCCTCGTGCCGCGGCCGGTCGAGGATCATCACGGTCACATCGCGAACGGCCAGGCCCTTCGCCGCGGCGACCTTGCGGATGTTGTCCTCGATCGGCGCGGCGATGTCGATCGCGCCCGCGGCCGCTCGGCCGGCGACGATCTTCTCCATGTAGACGCACGGGCCCGGGTTGAACATCGCCCCCCGCGCGGCGACCGCGACCACCGACAGCGCGTTGGCCTGCCCCTGCGCGACCAGCCGGGTGCCGTCGATCGGGTCGACGGCCACATCGACCTCGGGTCCGCTACCCGTGCCGATGACCTCGCCGTTGTAAAGCATCGGCGCCTCGTCCTTCTCGCCCTCGCCAATGACGACGATCCCCCGCATCGGGACAGCGTTGAAGAACAGCCGCATGGCGTCGACGGCGCCCCCGTCGGCCGCATTCTTGTCACCACGGCCGACCCAGCTCGCCGCGCCCAGCGCGGCAGCCTCGGTCGTGCGGACGAGGTTGAGCGCCAGGTCATTGTCAGGAAGCGGCTCCAGCCGCCTCGGGGCGGCGGCGCCAGTGGATGCCGGCAGAACGTGATCTTCGCCCGGAACCTCGGCGGAACGGCTCGTGCTGGTCGACATGGAAACTCCCCGGGAAGCGTGAGTTCGGATCAAAAGTCGGAGGTGCTGGCGTTACGCTCGCATGAAGTAGGACAGGCTTTCCAGCCTGTCGCCGCCGAAGTAGGACAGGCTTTCCAGCCTGTCGCCGCCGAAGTAGGACAGGCTTTCCAGCCTGTCGCCGCCGAAGTAGGACAGGCTTTCCAGCCTGTCGCCGTCCGACCGTCAGGCTGGAAAGCCTGACCTACGGCAAGACCGTCAGGCTGGAAAGCCTGACCTACGGCAAGACCGTCAGGCTGGAAAGCCTGACCTACGAGAAGACCGTCCGCGGGAAGTTCACTTCCCCGGCCCGACCGGATTGGCCAGGTCGCGCAAGAACCGCCAGCGGTCGGGGACCTCGATCATCGTCGGGCCGCCGCGGTCGAGCGCCTCGCGGACCGCGGCGGTGAATTCCGCCGAGTTGTGGGCACGCCGCGCCGGAACCCCGTACGCGGCCGCCAGCGCGGCGAAATCGGGGTTGTTCAG
>JAKAUH010000538.1 GCA_021818605.1 Planctomycetota bacterium | reverse complement strand
CGGCGAAGGACGGCAAGTTGTGCCTCCACGTCGTGCGCAACCCAGTGCTCGCCGTCGAGCTGAAGCACCAGAAGTTCGACACGTTCCGGGTCGAGTAGCCCGAGCCGTACTTTCGCTCCAGCCTCCTACCGTTCCGGCTCGACGAAAGCGGTCGCGCGGTCGAGTTCCGCATGAAGGTCCGACCGGACTTCGTCGATCCGATGGAGTACATCTTCACGCGGAAGCCGTGACCGAGTTCCTGGGCACCGCTTCCGACGGGCCCGGTGATTCGTCGGCTTGAAGATCAATCGAGTCCGTGAGGGGAAGTCGATCGTGATGATGACCAGAACTGGACGGTGGCGTGCGGCGAGGATCGCGGCGGCACTGGCGGGGATGACGGTGCTTCTCCGGCCGGCGCCGGGGATCGCGGCACCCGTTGAGGTGCCGGGGTTCACCGTCACCGAGGCCATGATCCCGATGCGCGACGGCGTGCGGCTGCACACCGTCGTCTACACGCCCGAGAAGTCCCAGGCCCCCTTGCCCATCCTGTTCCAGCGCACCCCATACAGCGCCGACCGCCGCGGCGCCGCGATCGCGACAAGCCTGCGCGAGCTGGCCGACGACGGCTACATCTTCGCCTTCCAGGACATCCGGGGGAAATTCGGATCGGAGGGCACGTTCGCCATGATCCGGCCGCCTCGCGACCCGTCCGACAGGAAGGCGATCGACGAGGGGACCGACGCTTATGACACAATCGAATGGCTGATCAGGAACGTGCGAGGCCACAACGGCCGCGTGGGCATGAGCGGAGTGTCGTACGACGGCTGGACGACCGTCATGGCACTGATCGAGCCGCACCCGTCGCTGAAGGCGGCCTCGCCCCAGGCCTCGCCGGCCGACATGTTCCTCGGCGACGACTTTCACCACAACGGCGCCTTCCGGCTGAGCTACGGGCTGGAGTACGTCGCGCGGATGGAATCGACTCGCGGGATGCGGTTCTTCGAGTTCGACCGGCACGACACGTACGAGTGGTTCCTCAACCTCGGGCCGCCGTCGAATGCCGACGCCCGGTACTTCCACGGCAAGCTGCCGACGTGGAACGACTTCGTCCATCACCCCAACTACGACACGTTCTGGCAGAAGCAGGCGGTCGAGCGGTTCCTGACCCGCCCGACGGTGCCGACCCTCAACGTCGCCGGCTGGTGGGACCAGGAGGACTACTACGGCCCGCTGAAGATTTATGAGACGTGGGAGAAGCAGGATACCGAGAACAAGAGCACGATCGTGGTGGGCCCGTGGAACCACGGGGGCTGGAGCTACGGCCTGGGCGAGCGGCTGGGCCCGGTGAAGTTCGAGGTGCCGACCGCCTGGCAGTTCCGCGAGCAGCTCCAGCGGCCGTTCTTCGCGCACTACCTCAAGGACCGACCGCTGGCGCTCGACCGCGAGTACCGTCCCGAGTCGCCCGGCATCCCACCGGGGGCGCGGCGGCCCGGATTTCCCGAGATCATCAGCTTCCGTACTGGAGCCAACTTCTGGCGGACATACAGCTCCTGGCCGCCGCCCGAGAGCCGCCCGCGCCGGCTCTACCTGCGCGACGAGGGCCAACTGTCGTTCGACCCGCCGAAGGCGTCGAGGTCGCCGAGTTTGGGAGCGCCGGCCGGGGACTTCGACCAGTACGTCTCGGACCCAGACCGGCCGGTGCCCTATTACGCGCGGCCAATCTCGCCGCTGTACGCCAACCGCCAGTGGACCGAGTGGCTGGTGCAGGACCAGCGCTTCGTCCACCTGCGCCCGGACGTGCTCAGCTACGAGACCGCGCCACTCGAGGAGAACCTGGATGTCGTCGGAACCGTCACGGCACGGCTGTTCGCCGCGACCAGCGGGACTGACTGCGACTGGGTCGTCAAGCTGATCGACGTCTATCCCGATAAGCTCAATGACGCGATGGCCGGCTACCAGCTCATCATCGCCGATGAGGTCTTCCGGTCACGGTTCCGCAAGAGTTTCGAGCATCCCGAACCGGTCGTGCCCGGCCGGGTCGAGGACTACGCGATCAACCTCCACTGGGTCGACCACCGTTTCCAGCGCGGGCACAGGATCATGGTGCAGATCCAGAGCACCTGGTTCCCACTGATCGATCGCAACCCTCAGCGCTTCGTGCCGAACATCTACGAGGCCCGGGCGTCGGACTACTCCACGGCCACCCAGAAGGTCTACCGTGGTCGGGACCAGGCGAGCTGCCTGGAGCTGGGTGTGATCGGCCGCTGAGGGAGTGATTTTCCATCGTCACGTTTTTTTGTGGACAGTCGCGAGTACATGACGGATAACAGTCGACAGGGGCGACACCCTCTCCGAGCCCCCGGGCCCGTCGCGGTCCTCGACCTCGAAGGAATTGGAAGGCGACGCCCATGAACCGAAAGGACGAGCCGCTGTCGCCGGACGCGAGCTTCCAGCACCTCCGGTTGAGCATGGTGGGCGACATCGCCCTGGTCGAAATCCACACGAAGGATTTCCAGGGCCCGAAGGCCGGGAAGGAGCTCGGCTACGAACTGGCGACCGTCCTCGCCCAGGATTGGGCATGCCGGATCGTGGTGGACTTCCACCGGACGTCGTTCATGAGCAGCTCGGGGTTCGCTGCATTATTCAAGCTGGTGAACCAGGCGAGGGCCTCGGGGCGCCAGGTCAAGTTCTGCGCGATGGTCAAGGGAGTCATGACCGGAGCGGCGGTCGTGGGACTGACGAAGATCGTCGAGGTCCACGAGGACCGCGCCGGGGCGCTGAAAGCATTCGCCACGATGTGAGGTGATCTCATCCGATTCGCTCGCGAATGCCGGGCGAAAGTCTCATCACCCCGTCCCAGGAGACTGCTCCACAAGGTGAACCAACGGTCTCCGACGGGCGTGGTAATGGCATGAGAATGCACCATTACCCCAGTGACCTCACCGACGGCCAGGAGACACTGATCGGGCCTCATCTGCCCACCAGGCCGGACGGCGGAACGCCCCCACAAGACCGACATCCGGGACGTCGTCGACGCTCTCTTCTACATCGTCCGCACCGGCTACCAGTGGCGTTACCGGCCCCGCGACTTCCCACCCAGGAGCACCGTTTGGCGCGACTTCGACCAGTGGCGGCGGGATGGCATCTGCTGCGCCAGGTCGGCGGTAAGGGATGATCGGATTCACCCGTCGCAGGACCGACGCATGAACGCCGCCGTCGAAACCGCCACCTCCCCGACTCATCACGAGTCCAGAAGTCGCGCCGACGCCTTGATCTGGTTCTTCCACAAGAGTTGCGATGCCCGGAAACGGAAGTACCAGGATCTCAAGGCCACCGAGAAGACCCAAAGACACCGCGGGCGAGGGTCCTTGATGCTTTCGAGAGCAGCAAGGGATAGTGACACGGTATTACGATGCATTAGAACAGTACTGAGAGCACCAGGCCTCTACAGGAGAATCCATCAAGACTGGACGCAATGACCCCTGTCCGTGTGGCAGTGGCAAGAAGTACAAGAAGTGTTGCCTGACGAGGGATCAGGAGGCGACGGCGAGGGAAGCGGCCGCGAAGGCGCCACCCTCATCGCCGACCGAACCAACTCGGCCTCGCCCGATCGCCTCCGTCAGGCCGAGCCAGCCGGAGCCGTTCAGGCCGACCACACCGGCCCACGCCGCGAAGACCCCGGCGCCTGCCCGACCACGGGATCCGATCGCCGAGAAGGAAGAAGCCTTCTGGCAGGAGTTCGAGTCCCAGACAGGAGAGGCCCGGGTTGCGATGTTTTTCGAGGCCCTGAATGACCCCGAGATGATATCGGACGAGCTGGCCTTCGAGATGTTCCAGATCCTCCACAAGGATGCCGTCGAGAGCGGCCACCGCACGCGGTTCGCCGAGTGCGTCAGTGCTCTGCGCGAGCGACGGCCCGAGGTCTTCGATCAGAGCGGCCAGTATTCCCTCTCGTGGTGCCTGACGGACGCCCTGGCGGAGGGCCGGCAGGAGCTTGTCCCGTCCCTCACGCTGGAGCTGGCCGCCCGCGCCGGACGCGACATCGACATGTTCAACCGTTCCAAGGAGGTTCTGGCCTACCACGGTCAGCTCGACGTGCTCGTCGACGCCCTGCGGGTCGCCTGGCCGCTGGTGAAAGCCTCGGACAACATTGTCCCCTGGGGCATCTCCGAGTTCGCGGAGCGAGGGGTCAGTCACGAGGTCTACAATTACATCGAACACACGGACTCTCCCGATCCGGCCGATCCGGCATTGCTCGACCGCGTCCGGTTCTTCATTACCGAGCCGAGAGAGAACGATCTGCCCCGATTCCTCGGCGACCTGACGGGAACCTCCGAGCAGGAGTGGCAGGCGGACGACTTCTCCCTGCGGCCGCCACGGAAACGCGGCCGTGGCGGTTGGGACGATGAGCCGGAGGAAGAATCGTCGCCGGACCCGGGTGCGGCGAACCTGAGCCGGCTGATCAACACATTCGTCGGCTACCTCCGCCGCGAGGACGGCGTACCCTTCCCACGGGGAGAGATGGTGAGACACGAGCTGTTTTCCTATTTCATGAAGCGCCACGCCGGCGCGCTCGATCCCGGCCTGAGCATGCTCGAGCAGATTCAGAACCCCCGGGCGAAGCCGCCGAAACCGCCCCGGCCGATCCACCCGCTTTGCCCCGAGCGGGTGACGCTCGATACACACCTCGCCGGGCTGATGGGCCTCATGAGCGGGCGGTATCATCGCGCGGCCGCCCTGTTTCAGGCTATGCCCGCCTGGCTGCGCTTTCTGGAATCCCGACGGCTCATTGACGCCGACACCAGGCGGAAATGCACGGCCCAACTGGTCCCCTTGCATGAGACGCTGCTCAGAATCTGGAAGCAGGACAAGGATGATCCGCTCCTGTATCAACAGGGGCTGGCGTGGGAAGCGACGCCGTAGAGGGCTCCAGCCTGGTGCGGCTCACAGACGGAGCACGAGGCCTTCGGACCGGTTCGGGCCGGTCCAGGCCTCTTGTCAGAGCGCCGAACGGTTGGATGGCTCACGAGCTACCGGCGCAGACAACCTGGACTGGACCAGTCGGGGTTGGCGGACCGAGTTCGTCGTCGGCACACGTCGATGTCGCGCCCGCATGCCATCCATCTGTTACACGCTCGACTCGCTGGCAGGCGGCAGGATCCGGACGTCGCCGAGGTCATGGCTCTCGCCAGAGGCTCGAGGGCGATCTCGCAGACGTTCCGCACCCGAACGCGGGCCCCGGCGACCGGCCGGCCCGCGCGATCGACCAGACGCCCGTTGATGGGTTCGTCCGGCACCAGCCGGAGGATGACGCCATCGCCCGGGCTGAGCGTGCCGAAGCCGTATCCCGGCGCGGATGCGACCAGCCACCCCTTGATCGCCTGGATTTCCTCGGCATCGGTGTGGCGCGGGACGAGGGCTGTCGGGTCGGGCCCGGTGACGGTAATGGTGGCGCCGCCCGGGAGGCGCGTGACCGTGGTCCTCGACTCGGGCCTGGGCGGCGGTGAGTTGGGATCGAGCCTGGGGCCGAGCTTTCGTTTGGCCCTGACGGTGAACTGGCCCTGGGCGTCGGTCGCGGCCTTGCGTTGCGGTGTGCGGATGCCGTACTCCCGGCGAAACACCGACGCGCCGGCCACGGGCGTCCCATCCGGGTCGACGACCCGGCCGGTCACCTCGAAGTCGCCCCAGCCGAGGGGATCCGGTTCGGCCGCGGCCTGAACCGCTGGCGTGGGTCGGGCCGGTGCGACGATCGAGACCGGGATGGTCGGACCCGGCGGACCCGTCGGCGCGGGCACCGCGCGGGACATCAGCGCCCAGGCGAAGCCGGCGACCGTGAAGCCGACCAGGACGAGGCCTGCGGCGACCTTCGCGAGATGACCGATCGCCAACTCCCGGAGGACGGCCGACGCCAGCGTGCGGGACGGCGCCGAGGCGAGCCTCGCGGCGGTCTCGAGGAGTCGCGGCGGGACGACGGGCTGCGGCGGGGCGGCGACCCCGTGCGGCCAGCCGCCAATTGAGTCCTCGACGCGGATCGACCGGGCCTTCCGCACCAGCACGAGGAAGACGGCCTGGAAGGCGTCGTCCGCCTCGGTTTCGTCGCGGAGGATGCCCCGGCGCACGCCCAGCACCATCCCGCCGTGGCGTGCCACCAGGGTGGCGAAGGCCCACTCTTCGTTCG